>NZ_CP009355.1:1200000-1500000 GCF_000772105.1 Vibrio tubiashii ATCC 19109 | reverse complement strand
GGTGATGTAGACAAAGTTGACGCTAATTCACATGCATTTGCCTTTAGTTCAGGTTCATACGGTGATGGCTTGTATTCTGCGGTCGTATACGCCATGAATGAAAACATGAACGGCTTTGCAGAAAGTGATGAATATGAGATTTTGATGGCTTATGCATTGGGTAACGGCCTAAATCTCAGCGTTAACTATGAAGCAGAAATTGACGATAAGGCGAAGAAAACTCAATACAGCCAGTCTGCGCTTCAAGCCGAATATAGTTTCACTCCTAATCTAGTTGGATTCGCTGGATACCAGTTTGATTTAGGGAATGATATTAAAAAGAAAGAGGAAGACTTCTGGACATTTGGTGCACGTTACTTCCTATAACTAAGAATCTACTGCCTTAACACATCTATCGTGTTGACGCCTATTCGGGATTGGATAGGCGTTTTTCTATTCTGATGAGTGATACTCCAATAAATTGGGTATGAGTTCTTAATTTTGCAACCAAATCGTTTTTTTATTAGCCACTTAGCTTAGAATACTCACTTCTTAAATTACGTCAGGGATGGTGGCATGAGTTCAGTAAAACTTGGAGAGGCTTTGGTTGAGCCAAGCAAGATTCTATGTGTTGGTCGTAACTATTTAGAACATATCCAAGAGCTGAACAATTCCGTTCCTGAGCAAATGGTGGTGTTCTCCAAACCGCCATCCTCGATTGCCTCTAACCTGAGCTCCTTTCATCAAGAGAGGCTCCACTATGAAGGCGAAATCTGCTTTATCGTTAAGCAAGGCAAATTGTCTGCGGTGGGTGTTGGACTCGATTTAACCAAGCGCGCTCTACAATCTCGTTTAAAAGAAAAGGGCTTACCTTGGGAGCGCGCAAAAGCTTTTGATGGCTCAGCGGTGTTTAGTCGTTTTGTCCCGTTAGTGGGGTTAGAGATAGAGTCATTAGAAATTGAACTGTTTATCAATTGCGTCCGTGTTCAAAAAGGCTCGGTGAAACAAATGATTTATTCGCCAGCAGTGATTGTTGAAGAGCTCAAGAGTTACACCACCTTGTGCGATGGTGACATCATTATGACCGGTACCCCAAAAGGTGTAGGTGAAGTGCATGCCGACGATGTGTTCTTAGCTCGATTAAAGTCCGGTGACAAAACGCTGATAGAGATTGAGTGGGTTGCTCAATAATTAACGCTGTACTCTGCCCCTAGGTCAAGGATTAACCTCCAATTGAGAGTTCAATTGGAGGTTTTTATTATGGGTTGTTGTAATCAAGCGCCTAAAGGTGGAAGCAACAATGTCGGTCTACTTCTTAAGTGCGTGGCGATAATGGCGGTTGTTTTGCTCCTACTCGCAGCCTTGTTTGGCTAGAGCAGTTTTAGGCACAGAAACACCACCATGCTGACCAAGGTTGTTAAGAGAACATTCTTGGTTTTCCAAGCTAGAAACGCCGCAATGACTGCGCCAATCAAATAAGGGTTACCTGCCGAGAGCCAAAGCTGTTTTTCTGGCATAAAGACAATTGGTGCCCAAATTGCGGTCAACACGGCAGGGCTAGAGTATTTCAGTAGTCGCTGAGCCTGAGGGTTGAGCCTTAAAGGCAAGCGCGGTTCTAAGAAAAGATATCGACTCGCAAAAACCAACACAGTCATCGCTAGAATAGACAGCATTATCATTGGCTATCTCCTTTTAGCGATTCGGCAAAATAGCCCGCAAGCATGCCTGCAACGCTGGCGATCATTAGCCCTGACTCGATTCCTTGGGCGTAACAAATGACTGACGTGACCAATGAAACGGCGACCGCAAGAAGTACCGGAGAAGATTTCACGTTGGGAACGACAATGGCGATAAACGTCGCTGCGACAGCAAACTCTAATCCTAATTCATTTAAAGCTGGGATATAGCTCCCTGCAACAATGCCTGCGAGTGTGGCGAGATTCCAACACAAATAAAAGCTCAGTCCTGCTCCCAATGCGTACCAGCGATTAAACTGCTTTTGAGATTGTTGACCGCAAATGGCAAACAGTTCATCTGTTAAAAGAAACCCGAGTCCGAGCCTCCACCTGAGTGGAAGCGGGCTTACTTTATCTCGCATTGAGACGCTATAGAGTAAATGCCTGGAGGTGATAAAAAATATCGCGAGCAGCATGGTCGCAAGTGTTGCGCCAGCTTTAAACATCCCTGTGGCGACCAACTGAGCAGATCCAGCAAAGAGGATGGCTGATAAAGCTTGGCTCTCTACAACGGTCAATCCAGATTCTATGGCAAATGAGCCTGCAAGCAGCCCCCAAGGGATAACGGCAATACTGAGTGGTACCATTGCAAGGGTACCTTGCCAAAAGAGTTGAGAGTGGCTGAGTTGTCTGTCTTGTTCGAAGGTCATGGTATTCATAATTATTGTTTTTAGTGTGATGGATAATGTTCGTATTAACTCACACGGAAGTACTATCGGCTTGTACAAAATTGCTGGGTTTGTCGCTCTATGCTTTGCCGATAAACTGTTTGGGCGTGACACCTAAAGCACGCTTGAAATGCCTATGGAAATGGCTTTGATCGTGAAACCCCGTTTCCTGAGCAACGTCTGAAATCTTAAGTCCTTGACGGAGAAGCTGTTTTGCTACCCTGAGCCGGGCTTGGATCTGATAGGCGTGTGGTGGTAAGCCGAACTCTTTTTGAAAACTACGCGTAAGATAATAAGGGCTGAGTCCCGCCAGCTTGGATAAATCCTCAAGGCTGACATCTGCTTGTGGGAAATCGTCCAAAAATTCTTTAACTAACAACAACTGGCGCTGGCTGCGTGTCTTCGGCTCCCAATCGAGTTTCGACTTGCTATGACGCGAAACGAGTTTGACTAAGGTGCCATAGATCAATGTTTCCCTAAGCAGCTTATTGTCTGATTGGGCCAAAGTGTCAAACACTAAGCGTAATTGCTGTGCAAGCTCTGGGTCATAAACGACGGGCTCAGGAAAGTAAGGAATGGATGAGCCAGATGAGAGTCCTTCCGTAAGCTGAGCAAACTGCTCAGGTAATGGATACATGGCCTTGTACTCCCATCCCCCTTCAGTCGCCGTTTGGCCGTTATGAACCTCATCTGCATTGACTAAAATGATGCTGTCTTGCGGGGCAATGTGATTACCTCCCGTGCGATAAAAGCGTTGTGCCCCTTTCTCAATCACACCTATGGTATAGCCCTCGTGACTATGACGAGAGAAGTTCTGATGCGTATATTTCGCATCTAACAATTCAAGCCCACCTAGCTCACTGGCTAAATGAAATCTGGCTGATTCTTTACCGCCTTTCGCCATAAGCTTTCCTTGCGCTCTAATGTCTATTTACGGATCTCACAGTCTAGCTTATAGGCCTTAGTTATTTTTGTACAAAATTGCTCAAATTGATGTTCATTTTATTAACAATCACAAAAGTCATTTAATCTACCTTTCTTGTTCTCTATTTATTGTTTGTGGTGGATAAATGGATTTTGTTGGACTAAAATGCCGCCGTTTTTGCTTTTCTAAAATTATAACCATGATTGATATTTCTGTGCTGCCGGTTTATTTGACCGCTGTTGTTGCACTTTTATTGTTGCCTGGTCCGGATATGTTGCTTATCGCCAGTTCAAGTATGAGCTATGGTCGTAAAGTGGGCATCTTTGCTAGCTTAGGTAACGCCACTTCAGGGATTATCCTAACTCTGCTTGCTGCACTCGGTGTTTCTGCACTGATAGCAATGAGTCCGATTGCGTTAAAAGCGTTGCACTTATTAGGTGGGGCTTACTTGCTAAAAATGGGCTGGGACTGTATTCGTGCAAGTGCCGCTGATGCGCCTCAAATGGATGGCTCAAACAAGGTCGCGACCACCTTTTACCAAAGAGCTTTGGTAAGCAACTTACTCAATCCTAAAGCCCTCGTGTTTTTTGTGATGTTTTTGCCTCAATTTGTTTCGAGCAATATTACCGCAAGTTCTGGCGAACAAATGTTAGCACTGGGTTTGCTACTGAATGTATTAGGTCTCTTGTTCAACCTATTGCTTGTGGCGTTAGTGGGAACGTTAGGTAAACCGTTACTCGAAAACGCTAAATTTAGAACATATCAGCATAAGTTTATGGGGCTGATATTTGTCGTGTTAGCGATTTGGATGTTAAGCTCATTTGCGAGCTAACCGCATTTAATACCAACCTAAATAAGTATCTGGGCATTCTTGCTAGTTAAAATCGCTGATAGCTGCGTTATAGCTATGTTTGCAAAGAATGGTGTAGGTAGGTCAACTAGCTAGCTGCAATCTATGCCTTGCTCTAAGCGATTTTTCCTGCGCAATTATCTGACCACCTACTTATCCAGATTGGTATAAAAGGTCAGCGTTTGCTGGCCTTTTTTGATCTATATGGAAACAAGGAAGGAGCGCCTATGAATGTTCAGTTTGTACTTAACCCGCCAAAGAACATTAAAGATGTTATCTACAATGGTTTGAAAGCATTCAACATGCAGCACTTCCCTGATGAGGAGATTCAGAGTCTCGCTTGCTACATAGAAGATGATGAGGGTAATTTCGCTGGTGGTTTAACGGGTGAAATATTTACCAATACGCTGTTTGTCGAGTTTCTTTGGGTGGATGAGCGTGAAAGAAAGTCTGGCATTGGTTCATTGTTGATGGAACGCATCGAGTCTGAAGCAAGAGCATTAGGTGTTACAGACTTATATCTTGATACCTACAGTTTCCAAGCTCCGGGTTTTTATGCCAAATTAGGATTTAAAGAAGTTGGACGTTATACAGGGTTCCCAACCGCGGGCGTTGATAAGATTTTCTTACAAAAGAAAATTGTCTAAGAGACTTCTCACATTAAACTAACAATGTTGGCGTTTGGGGCTGCCATAATCTCTGGCTTAAAATCGTGAGTAACTCGCACAGTATGTTTAAAAACTTTGCTACGACACAATCTGCAAAAATCACTCTAGCCCTAATTGGCTGGGTGTTTGCTATTTGTCTTACGCAAAATTCAGGCATGCTAACGGTGTGTGAGTACAAGTATGCTTCTCTTGCCAATAGCACACATGTTACCGAACAATCGACGGACATTAGCAAGCAGTGTGATTTAACGGAGAAGCTTTTAGGCAGTGCCAAGGTTAATCTTGATCACGTCGTGGTTTCTTTCTTTGTTGCGCTGCTGGTGATTGTTGCTTGGCTTGTTTCCACTAGGCAGGCTTCTCCTCAGTTTACTGAACCTATAGTCCCCAAATCCCGTCTTCATCTCACTTTTTGTGTGTTCCGAGAGTAAACAAATTCGTTACTGGCTTGAATTATAGCCAGCGATAGCTCGTATTTGTTATTCCCCCATTGAGGGGCATATACCAACCAGAATAGATATCTGAGTATCTATTTATTAGATTGGTTTCAATTGGACACAACAATGATAAAACAAACTCGATTTGCACCTTTTAGTCTGCTGAGCTTTTTTCTTATGCTGAGCAGTGTGCTTTTCTCGACCCTTGCATTTGCGCAGGTTGAGACGGGGTGGATGGTTAATCCGGATCATCCTCCTGCAAAAACTCGCTTTGTCGTGACAGGGCAAGTAAGCCCTACAGATAAAACTGTCGAAGGTTTTCTAGAAGTTGCCTTAGAAGGTGACTGGAAAACCTACTGGCGCTCGCCCGGTGAAGGAGGCATCGCGCCAAGTATTTCATGGCAGGGCTCTTCTAATCTGGAATCCGTTGACTGGCATTGGCCTTACCCACAGCAGTTCAATTTACTTGGTATCAACACCCTTGGTTACAAAGGGGATACCTTGATCCCAATGACACTGCATGTCGAAGACTTTAACAAGCCAGTGAGTCTCGATGCTAAGCTGACGTTATCTTCATGTACCACCATCTGTGTATTGACCGATTATCCATTTAGCTTGGACTTTATACCGAGTGAGTTGGTCGTCTCAGAGCAGGCTATGTACCAACATGCTCAAGCGATCAGTCAGGTGCCTAAAGCATCCCCTTTGATTTCAGAGCAAAGTGCAGTTTGGGATGGTTCGACTAATCAGCTTCAAGTGACTTTGATAAAACCATTAGGCTGGGATGCACCCGAACTTATTGTAGATAGTCGAGTAGAGGCGATCAGTGATTACAGTTATGCGCTCAACCATCTTAAAGTTGAGGGCGAAAAACTTGTCGCAGTGTTTGATGTATCGACATGGCTTGGTGACATCAATCTAAGCGAACAGTCCGTCGATGTGACCATTAAGGATACGGATTTTATCGCTGAACAAGCCGCGCAAGTGACAAAAGGTCTTGTGTCTGCACCAATACCAAGCTTCTCTTTGGTTGAGATGATTGGTTTTGCTTTACTGGGCGGACTGATACTCAACGTGATGCCATGTGTACTCCCTGTGTTGGGGATGAAGTTGAGCGGCGTTATTAGCGCCCAAGGTATAGAGCGTCGTAAAGTGCGATTGCAGTTTCTTGCTTCTTCAGCAGGCATTTTGACTTCGTTCTGGCTGTTGGCGGCATTTCTACTGATTTTGAAGTTCTCCGGTAGTGCCATTGGCTGGGGTATTCAGTTCCAGAGCCCTTGGTTTATTGGCTTTATGGTGGCGGTTACGGCCCTGTTTGGTGCCAATATGCTTGGTTTGTTTGAAATTAGGCTATCGTCGAACACCAATACATGGCTTGCCTCAAAAGGGGATGACTCTTATGCAGGGCACTATCTGCAAGGTATGTTTGCCACGCTACTTGCCACGCCATGCTCTGCGCCTTTCTTAGGGACGGCTGTAGCCTTTGCATTAGCAGCTAGCACCATAGATATGCTAGTTATCTTTACTGCTCTTGCGCTAGGCATGGCTTTACCTTGGATAGTGGTGGCATTGTTCCCTGGACTTGCCTCTTACCTGCCTAAGCCGGGTGCTTGGATGAATAAGGTGAAGCTGCTATTTGGTGTGATGATGCTGCTCACCAGCGTTTGGCTGCTTTACTTGCTCGCCAACCACCTTCCAGTGTTCTGGGTCATTGTTCTAGCAGCTACCGCGTTGGTCGCCGTGCTTATGCGTATCAAAAAGGTTTATGGCGATAAAGCGTTTGTCATCTCTGGTGGCGCATCTTTAGTGCTGCTTGCTGGCGGGCTAGTGATTGGAAGTATGACGGCGGATCATTGGTCAACGCCTTTACCTGAAGATTTGCCGTGGGTAAGGCTGTCGAATGAAGCCATTACTGAGTCAGTAGCTAATGGCAATACCGTGTTTGTTAACGTGACAGCTGACTGGTGTGTGACCTGTAAAGCGAACAAGATTGGCGTGATCTTGCAAGATCCCGTTTACTCGGCGCTTCAGCATCCGAATGTCACACCTATTCAAGGTGACTGGACTCACCCTGATGGCCTAGTCACGGATTATCTTCGAGCCAATGGCAGATTTGGTGTGCCGTTTAATATTGTCTATGGGCCTAATGCGCCTCAAGGCATCCCACTGCCCGTGATATTAACCGATGAAGCGGTCACACAGGCACTTAAGCAAGCGAGTGGGGAGGCGGGTTAATGAAGATAAGACCGCTCCACTGGCTCAAAGAAATATCAAAGTTTTTGCTCTTCGCGATAGTGATCACCACTGCTATTGATCTCTATCGTGCCCAAGATGTACCGACGGAAATGGCGCCGGACTTAGTCACAGTGGATGAAAAGGGAAACCCAGTTGATGTGATCGAGATGAGCTACCAAACCCCGGTCGTTATCTATTTTTGGGCAACTTGGTGTCCGGTATGTAAGTTTGTCAGTCCTACTGTTGATTGGGTGAGTCAATACTACCCTGTGGTCGCGGTCTCAGGTGCCTCTGGAACAGACTTGCGTGTTGAGGCATTCAAGCAAAAACATGATTATCAATTTACCAACGTCAACGACGAGAACTCTCAGCTGTTTAAGCAGTGGGGCATCTCAGTGACACCAACCATATTCATTGTCAGAGACGGCAAAATCGAATCAATCACGACTGGCATCACGACTCCGCCAGGCTTACTTGCACGTCTTTGGTTAAACAAATAGGAATTTACTATGTTCAATAAATTAACGTTAGCGCTGGCTACTAGCGTTCTTTTTACTGCTCCAGCATTGGCAGCACCTCAAGATCAAAAGATTGCTGAGATTGTAGAGATGCTTGAGGCAAACCCGCAGGTTGTCGATGGATTACATGAAAGCCTAGGAATGTATATCAAGCAGCAACAGCAGTTCACTCACCTACTAGAGAGTAGCCAAAACTACCTTAACGATCCCAACCACTCATTTATGGGGGCTGAAAACGGCGAGTTCACGATCATCAACGTGACAGACTACAGCTGCCCATTCTGTAAGAAATTGGACGTGGAGTTAGATAAGCTCGTGAAAGATTACCCGCAAATCAAAGTGGTGAACCTCTATGTACCGCTTAAAGAAGGCAGCTCTTCGGTGAACTCGGCCGCTTACGCGCTTAACGTTTGGCAAAAAGATCGTGATAAATATCAGCAAGTACATGATTTACTAGTGTCAAAACCGGGCACACATAATGCCGCATCTTTAATGAAGATTGCGCAAAAAACTGGGACGACGGAACATCTGAATGTCAGTGATGAGGTGAAGGCGCAGTTAGAAAACAACTATGCCATGTTTACTGGTTTAGGCTTAAGAGGTACGCCAGCACTGATCATGGGCGAGCAAGTCATACCGGGTTATGTGCCTTATCAGCAACTTGAGGAAGTGGTTAAAGAGCAACTGTAAGCTTCTGTACCAAGAAAAAAGCCCCATGCTAGGGTCTGTTGACCTTTCGAGCTGATTTTTGCAGCAGTTTGTGGGTTCTTTATGCAAGGCAGAGGCTTTGAAATGTAGTTACTCTACCTAATAAGCCGATAACGCAGCAGAAAGGAGCCACAAACGCTGCCCGAAGGGTTCGGCTAAAAGCGTTTTAATCTTTGTTGAGAGGTGTTTTGCTTAGAATGACTAGGCGACAAACCTCTCGCCGCGATTAAAACGCTTTTATCTCGAACAAAATTTAACCTCAAAAGATCAACAGACCCTTATAGGTATGGGGTTTTATCTATAGAGCTCTTTATTGTATTAAAGCAAACTATGTTGGTGCTCTGAAATCAGCATTCCCATAGACTCTGACGCCTTATCAAGTACTTGTTCAAAGCTATCAGAATCTTCAAACTTCTCGATCACTTCGTAGTAACACTTCAATTTCGGTTCTGTTCCTGAAGGACGGACGATCACTCGCGCACCACATGATAGGTGATAGATAAGTACGTCACTTGCTGGCAGGTCGATGGATTGAGTTGAACCATCAGCAAAGTGTTTGGTGAGTGATTTAAGATCTTCTGTCACTTCCACTTTACTACCCGCTATCATAGTCGGAGGGTTAGCTCTGAGCTTATCACCTACAGGTGGTGCTTTCGGGTCCAACGCAATACTGCGTTGCGAATTCAGATACATACCGTGCTGACGATAGATGGCTTCTAGTTGATCCCAAATGGTTTTTCCATGGCTTTTTAGCTCGGCGGTCAATTGCGCAAAGGCAACCAGAGCGGATAGACCATCTTTATCCCAGACTTTGTTCCCAACCGTGTAGCCTAGTGCTTCTTCATAGGCAAATAGGAACTGCTGATCGTCGCTTTGCTTTTGCATCGCTACATTGGTTAGCCATTTAAAGCCAGTCAGTGTTTGGAAGTAAGTGGCACCGTGCGCATCGGCTATCTTGTTTAACAAAGTGGATGAAACAATCGTATTGCCGACAAGTTGCTTACTCGCCTCCGTTTGTGACAAGAGGTAATGACCAATTAAAGTTCCCACTTGGTCGCCAGTCAGCATCTGATAGTCACCATCTGGCTTGCGCACAGCGACAGCAAATCGGTCTGCGTCTGGGTCATTGGCACATGCAATGTCGGCGTTGTGTTGTTTAGCTAATGCCATGACCATATCCATCGCCCCAGCTTCTTCTGGGTTCGGGAAGTTGACGGTAGGGAAAGAGCCGTCTGGTTCACTTTGCTCTGCAACACTGTAAAAGTGGTTAAATCCCGCGTCGTTGAGTAGGGTTTGCGCCATGTTTGCCCCTACACCATGCATAGCGGTATATGCGATAGCGATATCGTTAGGCGCAGTATGGTTAGCCAAGAGTGGATTGTTATTCATCGTTTGGCGGTAAGTTTCGTAGTAATCCTCTTTCAACCAAACGAGTAAACCATGCTTCTCGGCATCATCTAGTGCCATAAGTGGTATTGGCTTGGTCGCTGCAATGTCAATCTCACCTGCAATGCCTGAATCATGTGGCGGGATGATTTGCGCGCCATTTTCCCAGTACACTTTAAAGCCATTGTATTCTGGTGGATTGTGGCTGGCTGTAACCACAACAGCCGCTGCTGCATCAAAGTGTTTTACCCCAAATGCAACAATTGGTGTTGCCGCTACTGCGTGGGTTAGGAACACCTTAATCCCAAGAGAAGTAAGAACAGAAGCCGTATCGTGAGCAAACTGCTTAGAATCTGTACGACCATCATAACCAATCACAACACCGCGTGTTTTTGCATCTTTGACTTGTTGAACAAGATAGTGACCAAGGCCCGTCGCGGTTTCTTGAATCACTAAACGGTTCATTCGGTTTGGACCACAACCGACTTTGCCTCGTAGGCCAGCAGTACCAAATTCCAGACGTTGGCTAAAGCGATCGTCTAACTCATCAAATGCTTTTTCATCGATTAGGTGTTGAAGCTCTTCTCTTGTATGTGGGTCAGGATCTTTCTCTAACCAACGCGTCACTTGTTCCATCATGATGTTTTTACCTTCTTCATGTCTCAAGTTGATATCTAACTTAAGTCTATGTTATTTCCTGAATTTAGTTTGATTTTAATTGATATTGATTATCATTTGCGAGAGCGCAATCGCTAAACCTTTCTATGCTCAGCCTAGTCACCATTTCTAATAGGACTTTCTTGCACAATTTAGAAACGCCAACTAACGTTTATTAACATAAATATAACAAATTACATGAAATTTACTGGTTATAAGGAATTATCCAAGTCCAAAGGCTGATTGGTACTTTCTTGCAGGCTCAGGTGACATGCAGGAACAAGTACCAGCATCACGGTTGATGACTCTGGCAGAGGAGAGGTCTTTTGAAAAGTTTACAGTTGTTACTGTGGCGATTGAGTAGTGTTTTGTTAATTTGTGTCACTGCTTTTGCACACGCAGAAGAAAGTGCCTACAACATGACTCAGGGAGTCACCAATATCAGTGAGCAGGTTTATGACCTTCATATGCTGATATTTTACATCTGCTGCGCCATTGCTGTTGTGGTCTTTGGGGTGATGTTTTACTCCATGTATCATCACCGCAAATCCAAAGGTGTGGTGGCGGCGCACTTCCATGAAAGTACTAAAGTGGAAGTTATCTGGACGGTTATTCCAATTATTATCCTCGTCTTAATGGCTATTCCGGCGACCAAAACCTTGGTCGCGATGGAAGATACTTCTCAATCTGATCTGACAATCAAAATCACGGGTTCGCAATGGAAGTGGCATTACAGCTATTTCGGTGAAGACGTCGAGTTTTTTAGTTTGCTCGCAACTAGCCAAAAAGCGATTGATGGCATTGAGGAAAAGGGCGCGCATTATCTATTGGAAGTAGATAATCCGCTGGTGCTACCGATCAATCGTAAAGTACGTTTTTTGATGACGGCAGATGATGTTATTCACTCTTGGTGGGTGCCCGACTTTGCGGTGAAGAAAGACACCATCCCAGGATTTATTAACGAGGCTTGGACTCGAATAGACAAACCGGGTGTCTACCGCGGTCAATGTGCCGAGTTATGTGGCCGAGCTCATGGCTTTATGCCCATTGTTGTTCATGCAATGGAAGAAGAGAAATACGACGCCTGGCTGCTTGCGAAGAAAGCTGAATTAGAGAAAGCGAAGCAAGAAGCTGCAGCCTCACTTACCGCCTCTTTGTCTCTGGATGAGTTAATGAGTGTTGGTGAGAAAGTGTATCTCGATCGATGCGCTGTTTGCCACCAAGCGAACGGTGCCGGTATACCGGGAGCATTCCCAGCCATTACTGGCAGTAAAGTCGCAACAGGCGATGTCTCTTCGCACATTGATATTGTGGTCAATGGTCGTTCGGGTACAGCGATGCAAGCATTCTCTAACCAACTGACAGATAAAGAGATTGCGGCAGTGGTGACGTACCAACGAAATGGTCTCGGCAATAGTGTGGGTGATCTAGTTCAAGCATCAGATGTTAACCAGCTTAAGGCGTCTAAGGAGGGACAATGAAAACGTCCAAACCTGATTCGATCGTAGAAGATAAAACCAAATCAGCGCCAGCTACTGATGCCGATATCAGCCGCGCTAATAGCACGATTGCTGTTGAAGCAGATGATCATGACCACCATGGTCCAGCTAAGGGAATTACACGTTGGCTCTACTCGACGAACCATAAAGACATTGGGACGCTTTACCTTTGGTTTAGTTTTAGCATGTTCTTAATCGGCGGTGCGATGGCAATGATCATTCGTGCGGAGCTTTTCCAGCCGGGTTTGCAATTGGTCGAGCCGCAGTTTTTCAATCAAATGACAACCGTTCATGGCTTAATCATGGTGTTTGGAGCAGTGATGCCAGCCTTCACTGGGCTCGCGAACTGGATGATCCCAATGATGATCGGCGCGCCAGATATGGCTCTGCCTAGAATGAACAACCTTAGCTTTTGGATTCTCCCTTTCGCTTTTGCCATTCTGATTGCTTCACTATTTACGGAAGGCGGGGGTCCTGACTTTGGTTGGACTTTCTACGCGCCACTCTCTACGACCTATGGACCTGACAGTACCGCGTTGTTTGTCTTCTCGGTTCATATTATGGGGATCAGCTCGATCATGGGGGCAATCAATGTGATCGTCACCATCGTTAATATGCGTGCACCGGGAATGACATGGTTCAAAATGCCAATGTTTGTTTGGACTTGGCTAATCACCGCGTTCCTATTAATAGCCGTGATGCCTGTACTTGCGGGGGCTGTTACCATGGTGCTCACCGATAAGTACTTTGGAACCTCGTTCTTTGATGCCGCAGGGGGCGGTGACCCCGTGATGTTCCAACATATCTTCTGGTTCTTCGGTCACCCTGAAGTGTACATAATGATCTTGCCTTCCTTCGGTATTGTCTCTGCGATTATTCCAGCCTTTAGTGGCAAAAAGCTGTTTGGTTATCACTCGATGGTGTACGCAACTTGTAGTATCGCGCTTCTGTCCTTCCTTGTTTGGGCGCACCACATGTTTACCACGGGTATGCCGGTATTCGCCGAACTCTTCTTTATGTATTGCACCATGCTGATTGCGGTGCCGACGGGCGTTAAGGTGTTTAACTGGGTAGCAACCATGTGGCGAGGGGCGATGACCTTTGAAACGCCGATGTTGTTCGCTATTGCGTTTATCATCTTGTTTACCATTGGCGGTTTCTCAGGGCTGATGCTCGCGATTGTGCCTGCTGATTTTCAGTACCACGATACCTATTTTGTGGTGGCTCATTTCCATTATGTGTTGGTCTCGGGTGCCGTGTTCTCGATTATGGCGGCGGCGTACTATTGGTTGCCTAAATGGACGGGGAACATGTATGACCACAAATTGAGTTTGTGGCATTTCTGGTGTTCGATCATTTCAGTCAATGTGCTTTTCTTCCCGATGCACTTTTTGGGCTTAGCGGGTATGCCAAGGCGTATCCCAGACTACGCGATTCAATTTGCCGACGTTAACCAAATAGTCTCAATTGGGGGCTTTGCCTTTGGCCTGTCACAGTTAATCTTCTTGTGGCTGGTGATCAAATGTATCAGAGGCGGTGAAAAGGCTTCGGCGAAACCTTGGGATCGTGCTGAAGGACTGGAATGGACGGTGCCAAGTCCTGCGCCTCATCATACTTTCTCAACGCCACCGAAAGTGGACTAAGGGCTCTGTTATGGACGGGCAAGCGAAATCCAATAGAAAGCTTACGCTGAAGCTTTGCGCTGCGGTTGTTGCCATGTTTGGTTTTGGTTTTGCTCTTGTTCCTTTATACGACGTGATGTGTGAAGCTTTAGGAATCAACGGAAAAACCAATACAGAGTCTGCGCTACAACCTCAAGGTATGGTTCCTGACACATCACGTCTTATTCGCGTAGAGTTTATGGCGCACAATAATCAAGGGATTCCATGGTCTTTTGTACCTGCACAAACTTCGATGGAAGTGCATCCCGGTGAAGTGATTCAAACCGCTTACTACGCTAAGAATTTGTCTTCCAAAGATATTGTCGGCCAAGCCGTGCCATCGGTCTCACCTGGGCTAGGGGCTACCTATTTCAACAAAATTGAATGTTTCTGTTTTAATCAACAGCCCTTGCAGGCCGATGGAAAAGCAGAAATGCCGCTGATTTTCTATATCGAGCCTGATATTCCAGACTCTATTCACACTCTGACGTTGTCATACACCCTCTATGACATCACGGATAAAACGACCTCAACCGAGTTAGCTAACGTTTCATCTAAGGTAACTGATGATACTTCGCAAGGAGCAACACAATGAGTTCAAAACATCAATCCTATTATGTGCCCGCACAAAGTAGCTGGCCAATTGTTGGCGCAGTTGCCCTATTTTTGATTGCTGTCGGCGCAGGCTTGACGGTACAGAACATGGCTGAAGGCGGGGATGGAAGTGTCTTTGGTAAGCTGATTTTGCTCGCGGGATTTATCTTTCTTCTCTACATGTTCGCGGGTTGGTTTAGCAACGTCATAACAGAATCTATGAGTGGTAAGAATTCCGCGCAGTTGTCCCGTTCTTACAGGCAAGGGATGAGCTGGTTTATCTTTTCCGAAGTCATGTTCTTCGGCGCTTTCTTCGGCGCTCTTTTCTACGCACGTATGATCTCTGTGCCTTGGCTTGGCGGGGCAGGAAACAATGCGATGACGCATGAGGTTATCTGGCCGACATTTGAGGCTTTATGGCCATTAACGACTACTCCAGGTGGAGACACGACCAATGCGATGCCTTGGCAAGGGTTGCCATTAATCAACACCATTATCCTGCTCACTTCTTCGATTACGCTTCACTTAGCGCATGTCAGTTTAGAGCAGAACAAGCGTATGGCTTTGATTGTCTGGCTTGAAATCACCATCGTTTTGGCGTGTTTCTTCTTGTACTACCAAGGGGTTGAGTACGCACATGCCTATCAAGATTTGGGCTTAACGCTTCAATCGGGAATTTATGGCAATACCTTTTTCTTATTGACCGGATTCCATGGCATGCATGTCCTGTTAGGAACCACATTTTTGATCATATTGCTGGCTAGAGTGGCAAAAGACCATTTTACGCCTAAAGACCATTTTGCCTTTCAGGCTGGCAGTTGGTATTGGCACTTTGTTGATGTGGTGTGGTTGTGTCTGTTCGTCTTTGTTTACGTGCTTTAACGCTAAGTTAAACAGACCCTAGTAAGGGCGTATATTCGGTTCAATTAGGCCGCTTAATAAGGCGGCCACCATTAACACAACAGCGAGTGCAGAAAGGAACACGCGGCGACCTAAATAAAAGCTCATGGGTTTGTCATCTGGGAGGGAATCTTGGTCAGAGTCATCTTCCGATTCAGGACCTTTAACCATTTCAAACATCGCTCTACCGAGGTTAACAAGGATGAAGAGTAGCAGCAGTACTAGGACAAGTTTGAATATGAATACCATGAGTGGTTCCTTTTTTGCTCCGCTGAAAACCACAAGGTTTGTGGTTGTTTGTCTAATAACTGTGGTCGCCTTTTCGATATTGATCAACTTAGGTTTATGGCAATTATCTAGAGCAGAAGAGAAAAGCCAAATAGAGCAAAAGGTTACACAGAGAGCGCAAATGTCACCTGTTGGTTTATCTGAGCTGACAGAGGAACAAATCAGTAACCCAACCGGGGTAAAAGTCGTGCTTAGCGCGACCCCAGTGATGGGTAGGTACTTGTTACTAGATAACCAAAGTGTTGATGGCAAGGTAGGTTACTTGGCGTTGCAGTTAGTGAAAACACAATCTGGACAACATCTGCTGCTTGAACGCGGTTTTGTTGAAGCGCCTGGTTTACGCTCACAACTGCCACAGGTTAATTGGTTAAATAGTGAGCTTGCGCTAAAAGGCAGGCTTTATCGCAAGTCGAGTAATCCGCTCAGCAAAGATTTGCATTTAGAGCAAGGCAAGATGAGCAGAATTCAGAACCTTAATTTTGCTCAGTTAGAACAGCATTGGCAGATCGAAATAGAACCTTTTGTTGTGCAGCCGTTGGTCGAGCCTTGGCCTTATATTCAGCCTTGGCAACCAGTCTCGATGAATCCAGATAAGCACTTAGGCTATGCAGTGCAGTGGTTTTCCATGGCGGCAGTACTTGCGCTGTTAAGTGTCGGCTTACTAGTCAAAGCGTTGAAGCAGGGAGTAAAAGATGAGTAACCCAGTTTTAAGAGGAAGGATCATTTTTGTCAGCTTAGTGGTGATGTTTGCTTTACCTGCCATTATTGCAAAAACAGTATTGAGCCAGCACTGGTATCAATCGGGTGTGACCAACAAGGGCGAACTTATTGAACCTATGGCGACATTGGAATCGTTAGGTATCGATAATCCTTACCAAGAGACACAGTGGCAGCTTGGTTATGTGGTTCCGGAGCAATGCGATGAGTTCTGTCAGCAACAAATCTATTTACTTGGTCAGAGCCACATCGCACTGGGTAAGTACCAACAACGAGTGCAACCTGTGCTGATATCTACGCCTAGCAGCGAGGTATTAGCAAACTCAGAATATGCTCAGATAAAAGTAAATGATGGTTTTTCTCAGCTTGTTGATCAATTTGAATACGTGATTGTTGATCCGCTAGGCCAGTTGGTGATGCGTTATCCCAAAGTGAGTAAAGAGGGTGAGTTAGTAGCGCAAAGCAAGGGATTACTGGCCGATTTGCGTAAGCTGCTCAAGTTATCTCGTGTCGGTTAACCCGCTAGGAGCCGTGATATGAAGTTGATAAACCTTGTCAGATTCAGTCTTATCCTCACATTCATTGTTGTCATGCTCGGCGCATATACTCGACTTGCGGATGCAGGACTTGGCTGCCCTGATTGGCCGGGCTGCTATGGTCAACTAACCGTCCCTAATGAGCAGCATGAAATCGCTTTGGCTCAATCGCTGTACCCATCTCTTACCGTTGAAGCCGACAAAGCTTGGCTCGAAATGATCCATCGCTACTTTGCGGGAACTCTGGGTTTAGTGGTGTTTGCCATTACTTTTATTGGTATTAGAACAAGGCAAATACCGATGCCGATGGCTTCGGTAATTTCTGTCGTAGTTATTTTTCAAGCGTTACTGGGAATGTGGACAGTGACCATGATGCTAATGCCAATCATAGTAATGGGTCACTTGTTGGGAGGTTTTACCTTATTCAGTTTGCTCGCCTTAACTCACTGGGGGCTTCAAGCGAGGCAAACTCCGTTGGTTAAGGATGGCAGTAAGGCTAGGCAGAGGTTGAAGTTATTGGCCGCTTCAACGCTTGTGGTTGTGGTAATGCAAATTGCGTTAGGCGGTTGGACATCTTCTAACTACGCAGCGCTGATGTGTACGACACTGCCGATATGTGAAGGAAACTGGACTTCCTATCTCGACTTCGGGCGCGCTTTTGAGTTGATCCAACCCAAACAAGAAAGCTATGAGTTTGGCACGTTAGATTATGGCGCGCGGATGACGATTCATGTTACCCATCGAGTGGGGGCGGTTGTCGTTACTCTGTTTGTTTCGGCACTCGTGTTTATGCTGCTCGCGGAGAAAAAACAAGCGTATACCAAAGTGGCGAAAGGGTTATTGCTGATGCTCGCGATTCAAATTGCACTCGGCATCGGTAACGTATTATTGAGCTTACCTTTGGTTGTCGCAGTGGCACACAATTTAGGGGCGGCTTTGTTGCTCTTGATCGTATTACGAACCAACTATCTCATTTGGCAAACCAGTCATCAGTCTGCAATGGATTCTGCTCTGATTAATAAGGAGAGTGCGCATGAGTAAAACACTATCTGTTACTGCTCAAGAGAGAGCGCTATGGCGTAGCTATTTGGCCCTGACTAAGCCTAAAGTCGTCGCTCTGATGTTACTGACCGCGGTAGTTGGGATGTGTCTTGCGGTCCCTGGTGCTTTACCTTTACAAGGCACAGTGCTTGGGCTAGTAGGTATTGGCTTGATGGCAGGTTCGGCGGCAGCGTTTAATCATCTTATAGACCAGCGCATTGATGCCATTATGGCTCGAACTTACAAAAGGCCACTGCCATCAGGAGAAATAAACTCAAGCCATGTATTCGCATTCGCGGTTGCTATTGGAGCATTGGGATTTGCCGTTCTTTATATCGGCGTAAACGCTTTAACGGCATGGTTAACCTTCGCGAGTTTGCTTGGTTATGCTGTGGTGTACACCATGTATTTAAAGCGTGCGACACCGCAGAATATTGTTATCGCAGGGATAGCGGGTGCCATGCCACCACTATTAGGTTGGACAGCTGTGACTGGAGAGATGCACGCCAACGGTTGGCTGCTAGTGATGATTATCTTCATCTGGACACCGCCACATTTTTGGGCGCTAGCGATTCACCGTAAAGATGACTACGCAAAAGCGGATATTCCAATGCTGCCTGTTACCCACGGAGTTGAATACACCAAAACGTCTATTTTGCTCTATACCGTGCTACTCGCTTTAGTCTGTTTGCTGCCTGCTTTAGTCGGTATGGCGGGAACATTGTATTGGGTTGGTTCGACAATTCTGAGCTTAGGCTTTATTGGTCACGCTTGGAAACTCAAATTTAACCCAGATGAGAAATCAGCGATTGAAACGTTTAAGTTTTCCATCTATCACCTAATGTTTTTGTTCTTGCTGCTGCTGCTGGATCATTACATAACTGTCTAAATTATAAGACGAAGCCGAGTTGGTCTTTTTTCTGCTATCAACATCGGCTAGTCTACTGAGCGTTTTGATTTTGAATAGAGCGCTCTATGTACCTATCTACGCAGCTTTTTAGTAAAAGATTGATTGTTCTTTTTGGCCTAATGGCGCTTGGCGGTGGGGCCTCGATGGCAAAGTCGTTTGACTTTCATGGCGATTCAATAAGAGCGCTTGAAGTGCTACTGGGTGGTGCATGGGTGCTTCACGCAACGGTAGCCACCACACTCGGGTTTATCGCCGCGTGGTCAACACCAATCTCTTACTACCATTATCATCGTTTGGTGTTGTCGCCATGGGTATTAGGTTTGTTGGCTATGGTCAGTTTGGACGAGTTTCTGCAAATGTTTAATCCTCTACGCGAGTTTTCATTCCTCGACCTGAGTATCAATCTTGTATGCGTAGCAATAGGCGCCATGCTTTATGTGAGTTATTTGAAGCTAAAGTTTCCGTTATACCAATCAGAATAAAAGACCGAGCACCTATCGAGCCTAAATAGTATGGCGGTAAGCTTTTAATTATCGCTGAAGGTGTTTCAAACTTCGCTGTTCTAGTCGTTTGAATAACAGTGATAGCGATAAGCAAATGAGAAGATAGCAAAGTCCAACTATCAACCAGATTTCAAAAATCAAACCTGAAGAGTTGGCGATCTCAGTGCCAACAAACGTCATCTCTTGGATTGAAATCAGCGACACGATGGATGTGTCTTTGACCAAGGAAATCGCTTGCCCTGCTAATGCGGGTGTTATCGCCGCGAGAACTTGTGGTGCTATCACATAGCGGTATTTAGTCCATCCGCCGATACCTAACGAATCTGCCGCTTCCCATTGCCCTTTAGGGATGCCCGATAAGCCCGAGCGAACCACCTCAGCAACGTACGCCGCTGATAGTAGACCAACACATAACACGCCCGATAGTAGGTTTTCCCAAAGGTTGGCAGGGCCAAATAAGGTGGACTGTAGCCAGTTTACTTCTCCCGAGTGCTCTCTTAGCAAACTATCTAAACCCAGAAGTGGAATTAGTTGGTTAGAGATGAAAAAGTAAAAAATAAAGACAAATACCAGAGGCGGGATATTTCGTATAAGTTGAACGAACATGTTTGCCGGTACAGAAAAGAGAGTGATTTTAGAGTGGCGAGCGACACCCAATGCCGTTCCTAAACTCAACGCTAGAACCATCCCCCAAACACTCAGGCGCAAAGTAGAGATCAAACCCTGAAAAAAGTAGGGCAGAGAGCCATCTGCTCTTGGCGTAAACAGCAAAGAGAAAGCTTCTTGCCAACGCCAAGTGTAGTTAATACCGACAGAAGAACGGTCGTATAGCCAGTAGCTTAACCCCGCCAACATCAGTAAAAGAAGGACATCGAGCTTGTTAGTCGAGCGCTTAACGACTGGTGGGGCGATTGAAGTTAGTGTGTTGCTTTTAGTCACGTGCTTGTTTATTCCACAAAAGTGGCCCCAACTCACTTTGATAAGTTGGCGCCAATCAAGTTATTGACCAGATGCGATCTGGTCTTGCCAGTCTAGCGTTGAGAACCAGTACTCATAACGTTGTTCCAGCCATCCGTCTTGAGTACGAGCTTGAATCCAATTGTTAAAGAAAGCCTCTTTGTCGGCCTCGCCTAAACGAACAGCAAACGCTTCGTTGCCTTTAGACAAACGCTCCGTGAATGGAATAAAGAGTTTGTGGCTATTTTTAACCGCTTCATGCTCTGGTTTTGGGCTCGACGCGATGACGGCATGAGCATTGCCATTCAGTACTTCTTGGAAAGCTTGCGCATCATCATCAAATTGAAGAATCTTAGCTTTAGGGAAGGTTTCACGAGCAACTTGCACGGTAAAAGCTCCGCGACGGGCTGCAATTTTTACTCGACGAGAGTTGAAGTCACTAAATTCAGAGAATCCTTCCGCGAGCTCTTTATTCGCCGCCACTTGAACACCAGAATGAGAGTAGGGAGCAGAGAACAACACACTCTTTGAACGTTCGGGAGTTATACTCATACCGCCAATGATGACATCAAATTTCTTCGCTAGTAGAGCTGGAATAATGCCATCCCAAGCCGTAGGAACAAACTCAACTTGCCAACCAGAGTCTTTCGCCAAGCGTTTTGCTACATCAATTTCAAAACCAATTAGCTCGCCTTGCTTATCCCGCATTGCCCAAGGAACGAAGGTGGACATACCAACACGTAACGTTCCGCGCTCATTAATTTTGTCTAAGTTGGGCGTTTCTGAAGCCAGCGCTGGCAGACTAATCGCTAAACCTAGCAGAGCCGTAATTGCAGCCTTGAATCCATTCCTTGAAATGAGTTTGCTTCCTATGTTTTTCATAGAGATGTCCTTTATTGTGTGCGCCAACTAGCGCCGAGTTTATGTTCTAGCCAAGCAGAAAGCCCTGACAGTGTCAGCGTCAAGGCGAGGTAGATAGCAGCCACAGTAAACCAGATTTCAAATGGCATAGCGGTTTCCGAGACGATATTGCGTCCCTCGGTAGTGAGATCGAAAATTGCCATAACACTGACAATGGAGGAGTTCTTAATCAGAGACACCACCTCATTGGTTAACGGAGGAAGTGTACGTTGAATCAACTGAGGCAATATCACGTCGTAGTAGGTGTAAAACGGGCTAAGGCCGAGAGATTTCGCTGCCTCAAATTGCCCTTTGGCAATACTGTTTAAACCACCTCGGAAGATCTCTGCGGTATAGGCGCCTTGAAAGAGTGAAAGTGCCAAAACGGCCGTCGCAAATCGGTCTAATCCAATAGCAGGGCCAAAGACAAAGTAGAGCAAGTATATCTGCACGAGCAAAGGCGTATTGCGTATCGCCTCAATGTACACATTAGCGATGCCTCGTCCTACCCACGAGCTAGACAGCTTAAGTAGCGCAGTTGTCAGTCCAATGAGCAGCGTAAACCCTAAGCTAATCGCAGAGATTTTGATGGTAATGAGCAATCCTTCGATGAGCTCAGCTGGCCACCATTCGCCATCTTCATAGAAGGCTATGTAATCGGGTACGCGCTCCCACTGCCACTGGTACCCCATACTCTTAGCACCAGAATCAAGCAACCAAGCAAGGGCTAGGATGAGCAAGGTGATTTGGAGCAGGGCAGACGCAACGGGTTGGATTATTTTCTTCATTCTTAGTGGCTCAATATTTGTGCTAAGAACTGCTGCGTTCTTGGATGTGTCGGAGCAGAAAAAAGCTGCTCTGGTGTCGACATTTCAAGTACTTGCCCTTGGTCCATAAAGATCACTCTGTCTGCGACTTTTTTGGCAAATCCCATTTCATGAGTAACGCAAATCATAGTAATGCCATCTTGCGCCAAGTCGACCATGACATCTAACACTTCTTGAATAGTTTCTGGATCGAGGGCGGAAGTTGGCTCATCAAAGAGCAATATTTCTGGCTGCATACACAGTGAACGGGCGATCGCGACGCGTTGCTGTTGCCCCCCAGAGAGTTGCACTGGGTATTTGTTGGCTTGTTCTTCAATATTGACCCGCTTTAAGAACTGCAGCGCGCGCAGAGTCGCCTCTTTTTTAGTCAGCCCAAGTGTACGTATAGGAGAAAGTGTTAAGTTCTCTAGAACAGTGAGGTGCGGAAAGAGGTTGAAGTGTTGAAACACCATTCCCACCTTGCCCGCAGCTAGGGTTGAGTTGAGTTGGCCTAAAACCGTTATTTCCCCTTGGTCTAGGGTTTCTAATCCGTTTATGGTTCGGATAAGGGTTGATTTACCGGATCCCGAAGGGCCACAAACGACTAAAATTTCGCCTTTTCGTACGCTGAGATTTATTTTTTTGAGTGCTTGGAACTGACCATACCACTTGCTGACATTTGTAAATTCTATGGCGTTCATGCCTGATCTGCTGATTTTGTTATTGTATTAATACCTTAGCAATATCAGACTGATAATGCATCTGGTGGTATAAAAAACGAGGGCAAAATTCTCCTCTAGCTCCCTATTTATAAGGGTGTAATTAATTATTTACACACCATGTAAAATGTAAAAATAGTAGAAATATTGCCTTTTATTGAAATTAGTGGTTGCAACCTTGGTTTTTGATAGATAAGTTACACAGAACAGGAACAAGAAAGCGTGAACGTTTTTTCACCACTCACTTTCGGTGATGCGTTCAACCAAGAGTAATAGGAAGAAGTAGCAATGTTTCAAACAGATGATGTACGAATTAACAAATCCAAAGAGTTATTACCACCAGTTGCAGTTTTAGAGAAGTTTCCTGCAACAGAATCTGCTTCTTCGACTACGTTTCGTTCTCGTGAAGCCATTTCAAATATTTTAAAAGGTGAAGATGATCGTCTACTTGTGATCATCGGCCCTTGTTCTATCCATGACCCAGAAGCGGCAATCGAATACGGCAAGCGTCTTAAGGTACTGCGTGATGAGTTGGGTGATCGCCTAGAAGTTGTTATGCGTGTTTACTTTGAAAAACCACGTACAACGGTGGGTTGGAAAGGTCTTATTAATGACCCATACCTAAACGATACATTTAAGATCAACGACGGTCTGCGCATGGGTCGTAAACTGCTACTAGATCTAACAGACATGGGTATGCCAACGGCAAGTGAATTCCTAGATATGATCACCCCACAGTATGTGGCTGATTTGATTAGCTGGGGTGCAATTGGTGCGCGTACGACCGAATCTCAGGTTCACCGTGAGCTTGCTTCAGGTATTTCTTGCCCAGTTGGCTTTAAGAATGGTACCGACGGCAACATTAAGATTGCGTCCGATGCAATCCGTAGCGCAAGTGCTTCGCACCATTTCTTGTCTGTAACTAAATATGGCCACTCTGCAATCATTGAGACTGCGGGTAACCCAGACTGTCATATCATTCTTCGTGGTGGTAAAGAGCCAAACTACAGCGCTGACCATGTTGGTTCTATCAAGCAAGAGCTAGAAGCATCAGGTCTACCGCAAAAAGTAATGATCGATTTCAGTCACGCAAACAGTTCTAAGCAATACCAACGTCAGATGGTTGTTGCTGAAGATGTTGCTGGTCAGCTTGCTGGTGGCGAACAGGCTATCTTCGGTGTAATGATTGAATCTCACCTAGTGGAAGGCCGTCAAGATCTGGTTGATGGTCAAGCTCCAACTTACGGTCAGTCAATCACTGATGCGTGTATTGGTTGGGATGATACTGAAAAAGTCCTTCGCCAACTTGCCGATGCTGTAGAGGCGCGTCGAAACAACAAGTAACATGCTCGGTTCCTTAAGCATTACCAAAAGCTCCTTCGGGAGCTTTTTTAGTTGCTGATAGATAGTCGAAAGCTATAATACAGTTGAATTTATAAACTTGGCTGAATTATGAAACTGAATACATTTGCGCTGCTAGGTGTTGTACTACTGTCTGCAATAAAGGTGGCGTTTGCCGCTGATGCACAAAAGGAATTGTTTCTGTTTTCGCTACCAGCTGCCGAAGAGACGGATATGTTAGTGGTTCCTGAAGAAAGTAATATCCCTTTGGTTGCTAGTCACTCTTCATTGCCAGTTGAACTTGATTACAACGAGCCTTGTGATATCAAATGTGGTGTCAGTACTACCGGACTGGTTCTGCTGCAAATGCTTGCTGAAGGTAGGGCTGACCAAGAATACCGCTACTCTTTGATGAACCCGAATTACGAGCCGTAGACTCAGAAGTTAAAATAAAAAAGCCACTTACATTGACTGCAAGTGGCGTTTTTGTATTGTCCGAAGCTAAGAGGCCTTATCCAGCTTTGGGGCTGGTGACGTTTCCTCCTCTGAACTGTCGGAGAATATTTCAGCCACAGCGCTTCGCTCTAACTCACCTTGTAAGTTACCGTCTTCATCGACAACGGGTAGTGAGTAATCACAAGACATGGTGTCGACTAATACTTCCTCAATCGCGGCATCTGGAGAAACAGCAGGAACTTCTTCATAGAACTCCTGTTTAATCTCTTCGGCTGTTGTTGTGTCTTTAGCCGCATCAAGCAAGCCTTCTTTGGTTAATACGCCTTGATAGCCTTCTTCGGTAACGTGGTAAGCATAGTCCTGCTTAAAGCCCTTCATTTGAGCAATCGCTTCTTGAATCGTGTTTGCTGTAATTCGGTACGCAGGCGGGTTCATGACGGTTTCAACCGTTAGGGCTCGTGCTCGGTTCACATCTTTAACGAAGGCTTCAACATAGTCATCAGCAGGGTGAAGCAAAATCTCATCGGGTGTGCCCTGCTGGACAAGTTCGCCATCTTTAAGAATGGCGATACGGTCACCAAGACGAAGTGCTTCATCTAAGTCGTGGGTAATGAAGATAATGGTTTTGTGTAGCTTCTCTTGCAGTTCGATTAACTGATCTTGCATCTCGCTGCGGATCAGCGGGTCGAGGGCAGAAAAAGCTTCATCCATTAACAGAATTTCCGCATCGGTACAGAGAGCGCGTGCTAAACCGACACGCTGTTGTTGACCGCCGGAAAGTTGTGAAGGATATTGGTTTTCGTAACCTTTCAAACCTACCGTATCGAGCCATTGGTTGGCTTTTTGTAGCCGTTGAGGTTTTTCTATTCCCTGAATTTCTAACCCGTAAGCCACGTTGTCGACTACGGTTCTATGGGGCAATAAACCAAAGCGTTGAAAGACCATCGACATTTTGTGACGGCGGAACTCTTCAAGTTCTTTTTGGCTTAGCTTCATGACATCTGTACCTTCAACCAGAATCTGACCTTCAGTGGGATCGATTAGTCGGTTGAAGTGGCGAATCAAGGTTGATTTACCTGACCCAGATAGACCCATGATGACAAAAATCTCACCTTGATTGATCTGCAGGTTGATCTCCTTCAGACCAACGGTATGACCGGTTTCAGCTAAGACTTTATCCTTGCTGTCACCCTGTTTGACGCGCTCCATCACTGACTTAGGCTTTTGACCAAAAACCTTGTATAAGCCACTGATCTCAATAAGTGGTTTAGTCATGTTTTAGATCTCCTAAATGAGCCTGTGTGCGTTTCGCGTAAGCTTGAGAGGCTCTATCAAATAGTATCGCCAGTGCGACGATTGCGAAGCCGTTGAGTAAACCAAGCGTGAAGTACTGGTTAGTGATCGATTTGAGTACAGGCTGACCGAGTCCTTTAACACCAATCATTGATGCGATAACTACCATAGAAAGCGCCATCATAATGGTTTGGTTTATTCCAGCCATAATGGTGGGCATGGCAAGCGGGAGTTGCACTCCAAACAGTCGTTGTTTGGCACTAGCGCCAAATGCAGTTGAAGCTTCGAGTACTTCTTTATCAACCAAACGTATGCCTAGATTGGTTAGGCGAATGACAGGTGGAATGGCGTAAATGACAACCGCGATAAGTCCTGGGATTTTACCAATACCAAGCAGCATCACGACCGGAATTAAGTAAACGAAGGCTGGCATGGTTTGCATCACATCGAGCATTGGCGTAACGACCGATTGAACACGATTCGATCGCGCCATGGCAATACCAATCGGAATACCCAACACTATCGAGAGCATGGTACAGACGGTGATAATGCTCAAAGTGCGCATTGTGTCTTCCCACATGCCAAAGTAGCCAATAAGAATCAAAGAAACAAAACAACCAACAGCCAATTTCCAAGAGCGGCTAGCTGCGTAGACAAGGCCGGTACATACCGCCAAGACAATCATCCAGGGCGTTGAAATTAATAACTTTTCAAACCAGATTAGAAAGGAGAGTAGAGGATCGAAGAAGGATTCAATAAGGTCGCCATATTCTCGTGAGAAATCTCGATATGCACCATCGAGAGTTTTGCGGATTGCTCTTAGATCAGAGCGTTCCATTTCGGGAAAGCTGTTGAACCAGCTGTCATTAGACATCAATAAGTTCCTTTTATTCTCCTTCGCTACCCTTGTAGCGAAGGAGTACATCTAAAGCATAGTGCCTAACGGCGCTATAGGTTTCTTATCGGCTTAAAGTGCTTGTTTCACTTTGTTTGCCACATCTTGAGGTACCCATGCTTGCCAAATTTGTGGGTACTCTTCTAGGAAGTGGAACATCGCCTCTTCACCATCTGCTTGGTTATCTTCCATCCAAGCAAGAAGTTGGTTCATGTCTGCGTTGCTAAACCCACGCTTAGTGAAATAGTCATAAGCTTGTGGTGCGCGGCTAGCAAACTCTTCAGTGGTAATTGTGTGCACAGGTGAAGGTGGGTACATGGTTGGTTTAGGTGCTTCACATTCAGCCTGTGTAGTACAGCCGACGAACTCTTTTTCGTTTACGCCACTGCCGAAGTCGACTTTGACCATTTCATATTTACCAAGAACAGCAGTTGGAGCCCAGTAGTAACCGAACCAAGCTTCTTCACGCTCATACGCTTTTGCTATTGCACCTGATAGACCAGCACTTGAGCCTGGGTCAACAATGGTAAAGCCAGAGCCTTCTAAACCTAGAGCTTTAAATAGGTTACCTGCACTGATTTGGCAGTTCCAACCTGCTGGACAGCTGTAGAAGGCTGAGTGATCAGGATCTTCAGGATGCTCAAACAACTTCGCGTGCTTCTTAACACCTTCAATTGTTGCTATTTCAGGATATTGCTTAACGAGATAGGCAGGAACCCAAAACCCTTCTTCGCCACCATCGACAAGCGATTTACCTGCGTAACGAAGACGTTTTTCTGCAACGCCCTTATCCAAGGCATCTTTCAGGCTATTACTCCAAAGTTCAGGTGCTACGTCTGGCTGGCCTTTTTCAATCATTGATGTACCCGTTGGCATAGTATCGCCCGGGATTAATTCAGCGTCACAGCCGTAGCCGTGCTCAAGAATAAACTTATCTACGTTGGCAATCACTGTGGCGGAATTCCAGTTCATATCAGCGATTGTTACCTTGCCACACTCTTCAGCTTGGGCATGGAAAGCGGTTGCGCTTAGGGTTAGTAATGCAGCCGTTTTTAGTTTCATTGTAATTTCCTTTTTAATGAATACGTTATAAAAATAGCGAAATGATATTTAGAGTTCAAATTAATATGTTGACTCTGTGAACCAGTGTTGATGTTTTTTGTGACAAAAATAAAACATTTGTCAGTAAAAAACCGCACAGTTGTCACGGAAATTTATAGCTAGAAGGAGCTAAGGGAGGGTGTTATATTTTGAGCTCAAAGTATTAACGCTGTGCGATAAAAATGACGCTAATCGGCAGACCAGACATTCTTGATATCAGGCCACCCCCAGTTGGTGAGTGCGACATCTTTAAGCACCCCTTGAAAGCGCAATGTCTGTCTGTGGTGGAACAGGGGAGAGAGCCAAAACTGGTTGATTAACGCGGAAGCAATAGGTTCGAGAGCATCGAGGTAATCCGGTAGCTCCGTCTCTGAACGCAGGTGATTTAGCCTATCTAGTAGCCATGTCTTCGATTGTTCTCCAATACAGCGTTGGATAATCGGATTATGGTAAAGGCTGTTAAATGCGGAGGCGTGTCGATTGTCATCAAGATTGATATTGGTGATGATGACAGACTCTTGAAGCTGACCAGATTCAGCCAGAGTCGTCAGCTGGCGATAGCTATAGCTGTTAATCACGACTTCCACACCATATTGCTCCAGCAGGTATTTCACCGCTAAAGCGCAGTTTCGCAATGAGCTGTAATCATAGATAGCGATAGTCAGCCGTTTAGGCAGGGCAGCTTCGGGCATCTCGGGTCGGGTGATCTTGTGCCACATCGGCAGTAGGTTTTGTGCAACTTCACAGCCGAAAAGTAGGTTATGTTGTTCTAGGTAATCGAACACCTTGCGCGGTGTTAAATAAGTAGAAAGAAAACGACGTTGATTGTCATCTAATACAGTCTCCCCGCATTGGTTAAAGAGCACAAACATACAGCCATCTTCAGTGCGACTCTGTTGAACATTGCGGTCTAAGTGCTTACTTACGGCGTGAGAAACGTAGTAATTGCAGTCTGAACTTGACTGAGCTCCTGGCTGATTGGTCTGAATTTGCTTGTTTTGCAGTTCAGATTCGTCAAGATGCCAAATCGTCACTTGGTCAGTTAACGCGCGGCAAGCGTAGTAGCGTTCAAAGGCTTGCAAACAGAGTTTATTCTCTGAGTGTTCGGTCACTTCAAATGGCCCACAGCCAACGACTTGTTTGATCGGTGCTTCACTGATTTGCGAGATGGGCTGAATGGAATACTTAACGCCAGAAATCAAGCCACCAAAGCCGAGGTCAGGTTTAGATAGCTTAAAAACAATTTTGTTTGGTGAGGGTGTAAAGACGTCAATCAGATGATGTAACTCACTCTGATAATCAGCCAAGGTTGCTAGCTTTTTAAACAGATTCACTATGGATTCACCACTGATCGCTTCACCATCGTGAAAGGTTAATCCTGGGCGTAGGTAAAAGCTCCACTCAAGATTAGATTCATCATAGTGCCAGTGATGAGCAAGCTGTGGCTCTAGGTTTCCATTGGCAGCACTCGATACTATACAGCAATAGATTTGCCTTAGCAGATAGCGCTCGCTGGAACGCTGAAGTTGATGTGGCACCAAGCGTTCGAAAGGGCGTTTGTAGGTGAGCTGAATATGCAGCAGACCTTCACGTATTGTTGCGCCAGAGGTGCTTTGTAGCAATCGTCCAAACGCAACTTCGTCGTCATCCAGTATCGACAGCGCCTTTTCATATTTACCTTCGAGGATTCGTTTTGAAGCCAGCTGTGCTTTAAGTTCGTCTAGATGAAGGTGAAGGATCAACGTAGAACGTTGATTGCGCCCAGCTTTTGGAATCCAAGATAACCAAGACAAATCAAGCATTTGATTAAGCAAGTTGCGTGCGTGACGGGAGGTGGTAAATAGCGAATCGGCAACGATTGGCAATGTTGTTTTATGCTCGACGCCAACACCAAGTGGGACCAAACGGCTGTAATAACGCAATAAATTTAAGTCAGACACAAAAAATACTCATCAAACCAGAAATCTGTTTATTGATTTTGTTCCTAGTTTTGTCAGTTTGCTACTCTTTTTTGCCATTTATCGACAGATTGATGTCTTTATAGGGAATGAAATTAACCTAGATTGACAGTTTTTCCGTTCCTCATAAAGTCGCAAAATAGGTGGCAACAGAGGAGGAAATGATGAAAAGAGACAAACTGGAATCGCAACTCAGTGGTTACTACCGCTCTAAGCTTGATGAGGGAGCTTCTTTCATTGAGCGACTGGCACTAGTCAGCCTTTTGCAACTAATGAATTGGTAAAACTAAGCAGCACCTGACAACATGCTCCTGACCCCCACGAACGGTTTTCTGGTGCTGCTTTTTTCTACAACTACATGGTTTTACTTAAAGTGATCCATCGACCTCTATCTAAGCCGCTAATGTTAGCACCGGTTACGTTGCTCGCTTGAGATACACCGGCAGGTAACCAAGTGACTTCAATGTTATCAAATTGGTTGGCTATCTGCTGATCAACGCCTGTCTTTTCAAGGATGTAACCGAAGTTTGAAGTATTCCAAGTCATCCCTGGGGTATTCGCCCATTCGTCTTTGAGAGAGTTAGTGATTAATTGCGCGGCTACCTTGAGTTTTGGTCCAGAGATATTGCCAAACTGGACGTAATCCAAACCATTATTTTTAACTGCGACAGCTTTGCTGTTAAGCATTATCAGTTCTTTTACGTCATTGCCTGATATTGAAATCTTTTTGACTGTACTACGTGAATTGTTGTTCAAAATATATAACGAGCTACTTGTAATTGCCGCTGAAAACTTTCCATTTGGTGAGGACTTGAGCATGCGCACTGTTCCGTCGACATCAATGGATTTTAACTGATTGGCGGCTGCGGTTTTTTCAACCCATACAATCTTATTGCTCTTCAAGCCAAACACCAGTTGATTCCCTACCGCGAACGCAGCAGCCGAAGCATTATTCACCCCAATTGTACTAGGGTTTGTTGGTGTTAGGGTCTGCGAATTCAACAGCACAGCGTTAGCGCTACCTCCATCGTCCACGACTAACAATTCTGTCTCATCCAGTGAGGGGACAACGAGGTTTTGTGTAGAGCTGAGGGTGAAACTCTGACTCTCCATTGCTAGCGTATCGGCATTTAGACGACGCAAATAATCTTGGGTACTAAAACCATCATCAAGCTCAGCAATGACTGCTTTTTGGGAATAGAGTGGCTTAATCCAGTTGAAGTTATCATTGAAGCAACGTTTAGCCGATAAATTTGCGTCAGGGTTTACAGGTGTCGGTTTTGGGACAGGAGGAATTACACTTCCTGAAGCACTAGCGTAAGCATCGACTTTTTGTATTGTCAGGGAGCGAGACTGGACTGATTTGTCTCGTAAACTAGTTAAGAAAATGCCACTTGAACCTGTCGCGTCACATACTGTGCTACGCATACCCGCTGAACCTGTTTTAGGTTGGTACAGCTTGTAAGATTGAACACTATTTAGTGCAGGCACAACTTGTGTCAATTGATGAGCTTTTGGCTGGTAGCCTAACAGGTCAAGAATACTTCCGCCGTGTTTATGATCGTCATCATCATCGTCGTCATCATCTGAAGAGGCGGAGGAGTACGAATCAATCGTACGCGTTGCGAGTACAGCACGGTTTGAGTTAGTGATATCGATCTGCTTAACGTTATCAGTTGCGTCAACATAGACAATTTTGTTGTTTGCAGGGTTGAAAGCGACGGATTTCGCTCCGACTAAAGCAGAGTCTGCTTGCGAACCATGAACGATTAGCTGACTACCAAACGAAACATGTCTATTTGGTTGAGATCTAAGATCGAATCCTGATAAATCAAGCGTTTGATTCGCAATCATAACATCAACAGCATGGGCGATGTTCACCATCGGATCATGCTGTCCTTGAGTTTGCGCTTGGCGTAAGGATTTGAGCAACGTCTCTGTTTGTTGCTTAGGACCATGAGTGGTTCCCGCGCTGGCAAAGTTAACCCCTAACTTGTCTCCGAGAGCGGTCTGAAGATAAGTTGCTGCACTGGTTGGGTCGCCTTTTAACGCTGGGTTAAACAGCACTTCACTGTAGATCAAAGTAGTGAATGGCGACACTAGTTCTGAGGTCTTATGAGCCGTTAAGATCGCTCCATTATCATTGACGATTCTAGCGTAATTCCCACTATAGGAAATTTGCTGTTCTAAAGGACTACAAACGCCATCTGCGTCAGTGTCTGCGCACTGAGCTAAGCCTGAATAACTGTAGACATTTGCTGTTGTTGCTGAGGAACCGGAGTCACCAGAACCACCACCGCATGCGGAGAGCAAAAGGGCGCTCGATATACTGAGTGCCAAATTGCATACTGTGTGTTTTTTGAGCATATATAACCAATTATTTTATCTATTTCTAATATACCTAGTATTTATCCCTGCTATTTAATCACTATACAAAATAAAAGATCAAATGATATTGATAACAAGTATCATTTAAATTAATATTCACGCTCATTTTTGTGATTGTTTTATAAATTCGGAGTTCGAGCGGTGGGAGTACTGGTCAAAAAGCTTGGGGCAGGAGCCATTTCGGTTGCCCTTATCGGATGTGGTGGGGGAAGTGAACCTGACAGTAAATTATCACCATCGGTTGAACCATCTGCAAGTAACCGCCTAACAGGTGTTGTTATGGATGGATATCTTGTAAATGCCAACGTATGCCTGGATAAAAACAAGAACTCAATCTGTGATAGTGGTGATGGAAACATTGTTCAGACGGACTCTCAAGGTAAGTATGAGTTGCCAGTGGAAGGCAGCACCCAAGGCTACCGAGTTTTAGTTGAAGCTATTGCCAACAAAACCATTGATTTAGACAACCCTAATCAGACGATTACTAAAGACTTTACTCTTGAATCGCCTGTGACTCACTCGGATGTTGTCAGCCCAATGACTTCGATGATTGCAAGTATGGCAGACCTTACAGGGGAAAGCTTCGATGAGGCTGCTCGCACACTTGCCGCCGATCTAAACGTTTCAGAAGATGTACTGAAATCTGACTACGTCTCTGGAGCTAGCTCAGAAAGCCAACAGATCCATATGCTTGCTCGTGGTATCACCCGAGTCATTCAATCTGCACAAAACGCTTCGAAAGATGGTGGAGTCACAGAAGAGTTTGCTCGCAAAGGTTCTATGAATCGATTAGCAAACTTAGATGTTGCAGCGATGAAGCAGCGTACAGATAACTTATCCCATGGTGCGCAGAACACAGAGCAAGCTTTAGAACAGTTAGCAAGCGATTACCGTGATGACCTAAAAATCGACCACGATGATATTAAGGGAGACGTTGTTACTACCGTTCCACGTGCCCCAAAAAAAGGCGTAGTGGATGATTCTGCGGATACCTTTGATTGGTCGTTAGTTAAGCCTTTTGCATCGCTCTCTGACTACGAATATTCATTGGACAATGGCATTAACTGGATCAAGGTGGCACAAAAGCCAATTTCAGTCGGTACCACTGCAATAGATAAAGGTGCGGTTCAGGTTCGAGTTGCAGCAAAACCCGCTAAATTCATTACAGCAGGTAAGCCGCTGAAGTCAGCTAAAGCATTTACAGAAACTCGAGTTCCACCTGCGCCTTCAAATTTAGTTGTAAACGATGCGGAAAATACTTTTGACTGGCAACACTCGGCAGGATTCTCGCAGGTCAGCGACTACGAATACACGCTTGATGGTGGTGGTACATGGCTGCTTGTAAATACAAAACCCCAAAAGCTTGCGGATGTCGCCATTGCTGCAGGGGATCTTAAACTCCGTGTACGCGAAGATTTTAGTTCTGCTCGTCCAACAGGTTTAAGCACTAAATCGACGCAACCCATGACGGTAACGCCAGCTTCACCGAGTGCGCCGTCGTTGGTGCGTGCCAATGACGACTCGGATCAGTTCGAGATTCAACTTGTGATGGGCTTTGATGTCTTAAAAAATTACGAGATAAACCTTGGTTCAGGCTGGCAGGAGTTGACCTCTAACCCTTACGTTGTGGGTAACGTTAAACTCGATGCTAATACTATTCGAGTACGTGTAAAAGCGAACCCAATAGATGGTCGTCCTGCTGGGGAAGAGCTACTTATTACGCAAGCTTTCACCAAAGTGCTAGACAAACCCGCGGCTCCAACATTGCCTCTAATAGACGATGCTAACAACCAGTTTGGATGGACGGTAGTTGCCGGTTACAAACAACCAAACCTGTATGAGTTATCTATTGATGGTGGTCAGAGCTTCCAAGCTGTCACGACAAACCCTTTATCGATTTCTGACAACAACTACAACATTGGCAAAGTTTGTGTTCGCGTAAAAGCAAATGCAAGCAACACTGCGGGAAGTTTACTTTGCAATGACAAACCGTTTACGGTGACACCAAATGCTCCTATGGCACCAACTGGGGGGATTGTTAATGATGCTGCAAACACATTCGATTGGAGTTGGGTTGCGGGCTTCGAGACTGCGGCTGATTATGAAGTCAGCATTGAATCTGGTGATTGGTCTCCTGTAGCGAGTAAGCCAATTACATTACAAGATCGTATCTATGTAATAAACAGTATACAGTTACGTGTAAAAGCTAACCCAGTCAATGGGCGTCCGGCGGGTGCCGCGTTGTCAAACCAATCCGCACTTACTAAGCAACCAGATAAGCCGTCTGCGCCAACAAGCCTAGTGGTGGATGATAATGCTAATACGCTAGATTGGACCAATGTCGCTGGTTTTAGTGAATTAGCAAATTATGAATGGTCAGCAGATTCCGGTTCCAATTGGACGCCGGTACTCGCTAAGCCAATTGTTATTGGTGATATCGCTAAATCGAAGGGTGCTGTTCAGATTCGCGTTCGCGGCAATTCTCAAAATGGTATGCCAGCAGGTGTGGTTGCTTCTAACCCACTGCCATTTACGGAAACACCCTTGCTTCCCGCTCCTAGCAATGGAGAAATTAAGGTAGCGAACAATTCTGTAGCACCCAATATGATTAGCTGGGATTACGTCAATAGTGGTGAAAATTATAACAGACCCGAACATTACGAATTTACCGTTGATCAAGGAGCTACTTGGAACGCAGTAACGAGCAACCCCCAGTTTATTGGACCTAGAGCTTACGACAAAAGTAATGTTGGTCTTCGTATCAAGAAGAACGCTATCACAGGCAAAGATAATGCTTCGGGAAGTATTTTATGGGCAACGTCACTAACTGGACAATTTGGGCCTATTCAGTACGTACCGATGGCAAGCTGGAATCAGGCCGTTGGTTACAGCTTGTATCATGGCTGGAATAGCTATCACACCAACTGCATCGCGGAATATGATGTTCAGGGACAAGGCGATCCCATATTTTGGGTCAAAATGTCACCCTCGAAAGGTGAAGATGTATTTACAAAAGTATCCGAGTTTACGGCTTGTGGTATCAAACATTGGAAATTGCCTCTATCTTCAGAAGCTGTTCCTTTAACCAGACGAAAGCGAGATACATTACCTAGCTTTGCGCGATCGTATTTGATTAGTGACTATCAAATTACGTGGGTTGATGAATCGGGTACTGCAATCGCTTATAAAAACGGCGTGAAAGATACTTCCGAATATACGAGTAAATACCCGTTTGTTAAATGGCAGCTAGCAAGTGGTTCAGTGTTGTTGGGTGACGTTACTTCAAAAATGTCAACGATGAATAGCTTGTTATCTCAACAATCTAATGAGTTAAAGCAGGCTGAATTATTCTTAACACTTTGGTTAGCATCGAATCAGAATAAACAAAAGAGTTATTCTACCTTGCATAGTGAAGCGAATTTGAAACTGCAAAGTTTACAGTCAATAGCAGCTAGTTGGGCAACGCAAAAATCACAGCAAAAAGAGAGACTAGATGAGTTGGCATTCAATGCGCAAATGGCTCAAGCTCGTACAGATGCACAAAGTGTTGACTATATTTCGAAAGTATCAGAGTTCCAAAACAAATTTGATCAACTAAGCAAGAATAATCTCGCATTATTAGGGTATGTGGAAGCTACTTCAGTTGCAGGAAAATTAGCAAGCATACAGATTCACGCAGACTCCATGAGTTCGGCGCAATCTGCCTTGGTTGCTGCTAATTCAGGTAGTGATATTCACCAAGCAACTCTTGCGTTTTATTCTGCGTTGTTTGATATCGAAAACGACAACATGCTTGCCAGTGCACTGAAGCTATCACTGAACAATGCATTGAGTCAGATTGATAGCCAATTTTCAACTCTGATTTCTAATATTAATGGATTGCTGTCGCAGTTAGATTCTACGCTTGCGCTTAATAACTTAGATACATTGCATACCACTGCCAAAGATGGTTTGAATCGAGCCCATAGTAATGGTTATGTCGTATCGCAAGCAGATGCTCTAATTGATGGACAATTTGCCAAGTTAGATTTTCTAGGTCGCTACCTACCAAAAGCGGCTACTTATCAACAAGGGTGGCGCTGTGTACTTGATACAAAGTTAGTGGGAGCTAAACGAGTTTGGACATTACTACGATATGGCACTCCAGGTAGTAAAGATGAGGTTGTTTACAATGCTTCTGGAGCTGATCTTCCAAGTGTATTGGGTTCTGGGGGCGTGCTAGAACAGACAAATAGCGCCAATCTCTGTGGTTTTAATGATTGGAAATTGCCGCATCCAAATCAGATAAAGTCGCTAGAGACCGCGTCGGTTGTCGACTTGAAAGGGGCGAGTAAAACCATTGATGCGCGTGTATTCCCTAATCATAAAGGTCTGCTACCAGAGTACGATAAAACATACTCTCGTGGAGGTACACGCTTCTTTTACTGGACGAGCTCATCATCAAGTTCTTCTAAACAGAATACTTATGTATTTGCGAACACAAGTGAGCGACCGGAGCTACGTTCTTTCCCGGTAGCGGGCGACGGCTACGATGCTTTTGTGACAATAGCTCGTTTAATGCGGGAAGATATCATAGCTTGGGAGTTTATTGCCGCTGACGGTTCAGTTGCCAGCGATAGGCTTTCTGCAAAATGTGCTAAAAACCCGCGTACTGGTGAGATTTGGCAGATCTTCCAAAACGCGACACCAAGTGAGCGATACAAAACCTACGACCAGATCGTTACTGAACTTGCAAATTTCAATTCGCAAAGAACATGTGGCAAATCTAACTGGGTACTGCCGTCGACTGACAATATGCTAGGTTTGGTGCCAAATAACTCGGCTGTATTCCCTTATTACAATCCTACCAGCAGCTCTTACTATGACAATGATATGTACGTGACTGATGGCTCAACGAGTTACAGCAACGTTGAACGATTTGATATGGAGTCTAGCGAGTCTCAGAAGGGTTACAAAGGCTCTTATGACAAATACCTATTCCGCTTTATCTCAAAATAACACTAACAATTTCTAACTATAACAATTAATCCAGCCTCTTTCGGGAGGCTGAACCTCTTATTTCAGGAGTCTATTCATGCTTAATAAGAAAAAACAACGCGGTGCAGCCGCGATTGAATATGCAATTTTAGCAGCAGCTATGTCGGTAGTTTTACTTTCGCTTGTTGGCGGTAGTGACGGGAAGCTAACCAAAGCCATCACAGGTGCTTACGAAACCGTTATTGAATCACTAGAGAAAACACAGGACTCAGGCGAGTAATTCGCCTGCTCTATAGGAATTAGCATGACAGCAAAACGTCTAATGGTGTTGTCTTTGGTCTTGTCGGTGGTCGGTATCGCAATACTACTGCTCGGGCAAGCCAATAGTGTTGCACCTCAGCCGCAAAGTTCAAGTGAACAATTTACTAAGGTACTGATCGCTAAACAGTCAATTCGTGTTGGTCAGCCATTTACTCTTAATATGTTTAAGTGGAAAGAGATATCAGAGCAAGAGTTAACTAACTACTTAGATTACATCACCGAGGAGCAGTTCTCGCGACTGTCGATAAAAGCGGGTATCGCACATATTGCGATTAAGTCGGGCCAGGTGATGTCTTCAGCAGATCTAATTCGTCCTGAAGGTGGCGTTTCCATGGCATACAACGTGCGCTCTGGCTATCGCGCTATTTCAGTGCCTGTTGATGAAGTGACCGCTAACTCTGGTTTCGTTCAGCCTGGAGATAAAGTCGATATCTTGATGCTTGGCTCTCAGGTTAGCGAGTTAAAAAAATACGATAACCTAGTTCAAGGTTTATACGTTACCACTATCGCAAAGGACGTGAGAGTCTTGGCGTTTAATGAATTATCCAGTTCGGAAGATTTTCAAAAGCAGCGCAGTTCCTACGGGGCAGATTTGCCTGATAACAGCTCTGTATCTCTTGAGGTAACGCCAGATCAAGCTACTCAAATCGTTTTAGCCAACCAAATAGGCAAGTTGACGCTATCGCTACGCGGGGCTGATGAAGTCGATTCGGCGCTAGAGCAGCCCTTCACTGTGACTTCAAAACTGATCAACCCTGACAGCCAGCAGGTTGAACCGGATGTTGGCCTTATTCAGCTCAGACCCAATTCAGTCAAAAGTAACTAGTAGTGGTAGGAATAGAAACTATGAACAAGTTTGTGCGTTGGTCGAGCTTATTGCTACTTCCTAGCCTATTTTTCTCTGTATCTTCTTTGGCTGCGGCCTTAGATGTGAACATCAATGAAGCAAAGATGATTAATCTTTCGCAAGATGCGAAATCGATCTTTATTTCAAATACCCATATTGCTGACTATCAGCCAATGACAGATACCAAGATCATGGTGTTTGGCAAAGAGGCGGGGACGGCAACAATCACTATTCTGAATGCTCAAGAACGCGTGATTTATAGCAACAAAATAAGAGTAGTACATGACACCAAAGAGCTTGATGCGTTAATTAAAGAGCAGTTTCCACAAGCTTCAGTTCACTCAGAATCTTTGGGTGGAAAACTATGGCTAAAAGGTTCAGTACCAACACCAGTAATGGCTCATAGCATTGTCAGTGTGGCTAAAAGTTATCTGTCACCGACAGTCGCCCCGCAGCAGGAAAAATCGAGCAACTCTACAACGAGTACATCTAGCTCAAGCAAAAACAGTTCAAACGAGAGCGACAAAGAAGACGAGCTAGTAAATCAGTTAGTCGTAACAATGCCCACTCAAGTGAATATCCGTGTTCGCATTGCTGAAGTGTCGCGTAACGTTTCGAACAAATTAGGTATTAAATGGGGCTCTGTAGGTCAAGGTGTCGGAAGCTTTCTTTACACCAAACCATGGGATGTAAGCAGTTGGGGCAAACCGACATTAAGTGCATTGGTCGATGCCCTAGCATCAGATGGCACTATGTCTATCTTAGCCGAGCCGAACCTAACCGCTATGTCAGGTGAAGATGCGAGTTTCTTAGTGGGTGGCGAAATACCCATTCCATTGATTCAGGGTGATACGGCGACAGTTGAGTACAAACCTTTTGGTGTCAATTTAAACTTTACTCCGGTTGTGTTAGGTCCAGATCGCATCAGTCTTAAAGTTTCACCTGAAGTGAGCAGTGTGACGGTCGAAAATCAGACGAGTCTGAATGGTAACGTTTACCCATCGTTCACCTCACGAAGAGCTTCTACCACGATTGAACTGGCGAGCGGGCAAAGCTTTGCTCTTGGTGGACTACTACAAAGTCACGAAATAGACCAAATTCAGAAGTTACCGGGTGTTTCCAATATCCCTGTGCTTGGAGGATTGTTCCGTTCTACCGAATATCAACGTCGTGAAACAGAACTGATCATTATTGCAACAGCATACCTAGTAGAGCCTGTGCGAAATGATTCTCTACCATTGCCGACCGACAATATTGTTCCACTTAGCGATCTAGAACGTCTACTGGCAATCCCTCGCCCTAAGGGTAGAAAAGTGAAAGATAGCAATACTTACACAGACAACCGCAAACCTCGCCTACTCGGTGACAATGGATTCTACTACTGAGGTAATTATGAGAATGATGAAGTATTTAATTCCCGCTCTGATCATCTTAGGTGGCTGTAGTTCTGCGCCTATTGAGCGTGAGCCAACAATTAATGTTGTCGCGGTAACCAATAAGCTAACGCTCAATCTAAAAGGCAATGCTCTGTCTTCGCAGCAGCGACAAGACGTACGTACTTTTATTGAGCGTAAGGGAACGCCGTATGCACTAAGGGCGAAAGTAGTTAGCCACACCAAGAAGGGGCAAGCTCAAGCGTCACGCATCGTCAATACCCTTGCATTGCAAGGAATGTCGCTGAGCAATATAGAACAAGCGCATATAGAACAATCCAAAGTGGGTGACATTCAAATTTTTGTCGAATCTTTCCGTGCCAAAGTGCCGAAATGTCAGCCTCAAAAATACAGCAATACCTTTTTAAACCAGTTTAAAACACACCCATCCTTCGGTTGTGCTAACCAAACTGCACTCGCGCAAATGGTAGCAAATCCGAAAGACCTCATTGTTGGTGAAGAGCTCGGTCCAACCAATGGTGCTAAGGCTGTATCGGCGATAGACAGCTATATCGCACCACCTTCCACCAATGGGGCTGAAGATACTCAGCAAACTTTACCGTCTGCGTTTGGAACTAACTAATATGCAAAAGCAAAATATCTCTGTTTTAGTCGCGGCTTCCCCGTTATTGGACTCGTACGCTCTAAGCACCGCTTTTGCGGAGCAGGGCATCACCTCTTTGACTAGCGTGGCGATTAATGAAGAGGAAATCGTCAAACAGGTTGTTAAGCATGCCTTTAAAGTCATTGCCTTGGATATCATTGAACAGCCGTTAGAGCAGGCGCAAGCTCTGATTCATGCGCTCAAAGTTCGTACTGGATGTCATATTGTTGCCATTGGCAGTAATGAACAAATTGCATTTTATCGAACAGTGGTGAAAGCAGGGGCACAAGAGTATGTGTTAAATCCCGTAGAAGCTGGTGCACTAAATAACGTTGACTTTCAGACTTCTTTTCAAGAAGAGAGTAAAGGCCAAGTCATCTCTGTGGTCGGTTCTAAAGGAGGCGTTGGAGCCTCAACCATTGCTGCTAACCTTGCCCGAGAATTGCACCAAAGAGGAGACACCATATCGGTTGCTGATATGGACTTTTCTACCGGTGACCTTGACTTGCAGTTTGATGTTCAAGGCAATACCTCACTAGTAGAGATGCTGCAATTCCCAGAGCGTTTAGAGCCGGTAGTTTATGAACGCAGCGCGATTCAAGTTGGGGAAGGAATAAGCTTATTTACCGGCTACTTACCGCTAGATGTGAGTCCATTTTGGCCTGAGAAAAGTGCATTAGATCATTTTCGCAAGTTCTGCTTATCTCATAGTGACAAGCTTATTCTAGACCTTCCATCGTTCTCTCTGCGTGACCAGATTGGTTTCAGTTCCTTAGCACATGCGGATGTTAGGGTTATTGTAGTTGAGCCGACACTGGCGTCGATACGAAATGCTGGTCAAATCCTTTCCGCCCTAGAAAGTTCACAGCAGCCGCAGTCAGGTAAAACCAATGTTGTAGTGGCGAACCACACTAAATCAGATAAAGCGTCGCTTATCTCTTGTCATGACATTCAGCGAGCGCTTGGATTTGGGGTGGACGTGGTTATGCCATTTGCTCCGACACATTTCCTTGCTAAAGGCGCGCTTGGTCAATCGTCTTTGAAAGGTAACCGCAAAGTAAATCGTGCTTTCGCGCAACTGGCTGATCTTGCTTCTGGGCAAGTTGCCGTCGCTAAACCTCGCTTCTGGCGAAGAGGTGCGTAATGTTTGGTCATTCTAGAGTCAAAACGCGTTCGAATCATACGTTAAGTAGTGTGGTGCAAGAGAAAGCAACGGATCCCGTACGCGAGCATTATCAAAGCATTCATGCTCAGGTCGTCAATGCCATTGAGGCGAGTGTGGTGGTAAAGCTTTCAGCGAAAGAGCTTGAAGGCAGAATCCATATGCTCGTCAACGAGATTGTTGCTACGGATCAGCTACCACTAGGACATCGAGATGTTTCTCTGGTAGTGAAGCAGCTTGTTGATGAGTTGCGCGGTCTAGGGCCGCTACAACCTTTAATCGATGACCCTGTCGTCACCGATATTATGGTCAATGGTTATCGCGAAGTGTATGTAGAGAAGTTAGGCAAACTACAAAAAACCAACGTGGTGTTTCGTAGTGAAGAACAGCTGCTCAATCTAGCTCGACGTATAGTAGGAAAAATTGGTCGTAGAATTGATGAAACGTCACCCTTGGTTGATGCTCGCTTGGAAGATGGTAGCCGTGTCAACGTCATGATACCTCCTCTGGCACTCGATGGTACTTACATTTCCATCCGTAAATTTAGCCAAGACAAAATGTCTTTGAATCAATTGGCTGAAAACGGCGCGATGTCGCAAGGAATGGTTAAGTTGCTTGATGTCGTTGTCCGTAGCCGCTTGAACGTACTCGTCGCGGGTGGAACGGGTGCTGGTAAAACTACCTTACTCAATGCGCTTTCTTTTAGCATCTCGCCTAATGAACGTATTGTCACAATTGAGGATGCAGCAGAGCTTAAGTTGCAGCAACCACATGTTGTTCGCGCGGAAACTCGCCCTGCCAATGCAGAGGGTTTGCCGGCTATAGGCCAGAGGGAATTAGTGAAAAATGCGCTGCGTATGCGACCAGATCGAATCATTCTAGGTGAAGTCCGCGGTGATGAAGCGTTCGAAATGATGCAAGCAATGAACACTGGCCACGATGGTTCTTTGTCTACCTTGCATGCTAACTCACCAACAGATGCTCTGGTTCGAATCGAAAATATGCTGATGATGGCGCAGTCTAGCCTTCCGCTATTCGCATTGCGTCGTCAGGTGGCAGATACGGTCGACATTGTTGTTCAGGTAGAGCGAATGCGAGATGGCAAACGTCGCGTGGTTGCCATTACTGAAATTCTTGGGTTAGAAGGTGAGCAGTACGTTACCCAAGACCTCTATCGTTATGTCTCACAAGGCGAGGATGTTCAAGGTAACCTATTTGGTCACTTCCAAAGCGCCAAAACCGTGCCAGGATTTGCCGACAAAGCAAGCTATTACCAGTTGGAGCCACAACTTCGCAGTGCTATGGAGCTGGATTAATGATTCAGGTTTTAGTTTTTGCTGTTGTTTTCTTTCTGTTAGCTATTTTGTACTTGTTGCGTCAACACTCGCTCAAGAAAGTGGTTAAGCAACGGGTCGATTCGGTGGCGTTATCCCCAAGGCATGACGCTGAACTTTCGATCATAAAGAAAGCAACGTCTAAAGGCATTGTGAGAAGTTTGTTTGCCCGTTTGGATGCCTTGTTTTCCAGAGGCGATAAGCTCGTCCTTACTCTTGGTATGATCGCTTTACCATGTCTGAGCTTTTATTTCGTTACAGAGGTTGCTTGGTCTTGGCGGATAATCAGCGGTCTTACCGCTGGATTGTTGGCGTGTTGCGCTCTGTACATTGTTCGTAAGCGTCAGCAGTCAGAAGAATTTGAGCGAGACATAACGCAAGTACTTGGCTTAATCAGTCGTGCTGTTTCTGCGGGACTGTCTGTTCCTCAAGCGATTGAACAAGTTGCTCAGTCTCAGTCAGGATTACTTGGCCGTGAATTTCTGCTAATTCAGGATCAGCTTTCCTTGGGGCGTAGCCTACGCAGTACGCTTGATGAGGCGTGCGCACGTCTTCCATACAAAGCATTTCGCTATTTTTCGGTCGCTTTGATTCTTAACCAAAGTAATGGTGGTCAACTGAGAGATATCCTGCATAGCTTAAGCCGCACTTTGCACGACAATCGTGCCATGCAGAAAAAAGTAAAAAGTTTGACTTCAGAGCCTCGTATGACGGCTCGCTTTTTGTCGATTCTTCCGTTTGCTTTACTTAGCGTTGTTGCCTGGATGGACCCTTCTTTGTTCTCGCTATTGATTGATACAGAAAGTGGACAAGCGGTTCTAATTTACTGCGGCATCAGTATTTTAATGGGAGCTGCACTCCTCCAAGCGCTGACTAAAAACTGGAGGTTTTCATGATATCTATGTTGGGGATTGGCCTGGTGCTCATGGGAGTCATCGGGGCCATTTCAAGCTATTTCTATGCATCGCAAAGAGATGCAGTAAAGCAAAGGCTGAACAAAGTCGCCACATCAGTTTCCGCTCCAAAGGCTTCAGGTAACAAATGGCGATGGGCGACGAACCCTAAACGCGGGAAAAAGCTTGCAATGATCGGCTATTCAGCCAGTTATGCTGAGACGGTCTTTATGCTGATGCGCTTAACACTCATGCTCATAGGTGGCTCAGTGTGGATGGTTTCGCAGCAGCTAGAGATGAATGCGGCAGGTTTTGCTCAGGGTATTGCAATTGCAATTTCGGTTGGTATTGCGGTCGATAAGGTCCTCGACTGGCGAGTGGAAATCGTTCGTCAAGAGATTGCACGAATTACGCCAGATGCTTTGGATCTGATGGTGGTATGTGTGAATTCTGGTTTGCCACTAGAGGAAACTTTCAGAACCGTTGGCGGTGAGATGGAGTCTATCTCAAGGGCGCTATCACGGGAATGGTTACTAACTGCGACTGAAATGTCAGTACTTGATTCCCCATATCAAGCTCTAGATAACCTCGATGAGCGCTTGTCTCTACCTGAAGTGAACAACATGGTGGTTACCATGTCGCAAGCACTTAAATTTGGTACTCCTATGTCAGAGGCGCTCAAGCTTATTGCCTCCGATAGTCGCCAGTATCATCTGCTAGAACTCGAAGAATGGGTCGGCAAGATCCCATCCAAAATGTCTTTTCCATTGGTCGTATTCATCATGTTGCCCGTTGTGGTCATTATCGTAGCGCCAATCGTCTTAAGCCTATTCGACACATTGGGGCAATTATGATCAAAACTCTTGTTTCCATCGCGCTTTGCGGCTTGCTAGTGGGTTGCCAGTCTGCGCCAGAAACCAATAGCGCGCAGGAAGATTTAAAACTAGCCAATACAGCCTTGTTAAATGGGCATGCAGATAATGCGCTGACAATTTATAAACAGCGCTTGGTTATCAGCCCAAATGATACTGAACTATTGTTTCTCGCCGGTTCCGCATGCAATCAATCCGCTCGTTTTGATGAAGCATTGCACTATCTGAATAAGGGTAATCAGCTCGCGCCTTCGTATCAATTTGAGAGGGAAATTGGTCGTGCGCACTTGGCTCTCGGCAACTTGGTACAAGCTCAATCTTCACTTGAAAAGTCGGTAAAGGGTGACGCTAATGACGATGTCGCTTTAAACAGCCTTGGGGTCACTCATTCCCTCAATCATCAATATGGATTGGCAAGAAAAGCTTTCTCTGACGCGCTCGCATTAAAACCAGATAGTCTTGAATATAGAAACAATATGGCATTGGCATGGATGCTAGATGGCAACCCTCAACAGAGTATTCGGATTCTGTATCCCATTTATCAAAGGGGAGAGGCTAGCAGTAAGCTACGGCTTAACTTAGCGTTGTCATATGCGATGAGTGGGGATGCGGAAGCAGCGAAAGTAGTCGCTCAGCAAGACCTGTCACAAGTAGAACTAGAGAATAATGCTCGTTTTTATCAGAGTGTGGCGAACAAGTTTGGTGGTGTGTCTAAATGAAGCGTCAACAAGGCAGCCAAACTCTTGAATTCGCCATGATAGCGTTGCCTTTTATGCTATTGATGTTGGCGATTTTCGAGTTAACCCGATTCTTGTGGGTCAATATGATCTTTGAGTCTGCGGTAAGCAGCGCGATACGTGAAGTGAGAGTACTAAGCCCTTCGTATGCTGCGGACCAAAAGTTTGAGGCTCGTATTGCGGAGTTTCCTCTTTTGCGCTCTGAGGATATTGAAGTGAGTCAACCTCGCTACGCAAAAACCTTCGCTCAGTTGGCACAGAAAACTCCAGTGTCATCCTCACAAGCTATTTTGGGGGAGTACAGTGTTTCATATCGATTCGCCTTCCTAGTGGTTCCGCGATTGAATGAAGCCTTTTCAGAAGTGACGACTTTGAAGCGAACGGTTGTGGTGAGCTATGACCGCTAAAATCAAATCACAACAAGGTGCAACGGTTGTCGAGTTCCCCTTTGTCGTGCTCGGCATTATGGTCATCGTGTTTGGTTTAGTCTCCATCTATCGCTTGATGTACGTTCAAACTCGCATGGACAGCAGTGCTTTTGTAGTAGCGGAGGCTGTTTCCAGAACCCTAAATGGGACTCCAGACAGTCGTCAATACAGTGCTGAAAACTTGCTGGAAGTTGCTACTCGAATGCTACCAACAGGCTTTGAACGCCAAAAGGTGGGTGTTGTATTAGATATCTATGATGAGACCTCAAATGTACCGATCTACTCAGTAATCGCAGGTGCTCAATGCCAAGAGGCAGGGTCAAAAGTGAAGCCCAAGAGCTTGGTTCCCGTTAACCAACAAGTTTCCAGTGCTTTCTACGGTAGAGAAGCGACCTTGATAAAATTGCACCTATGCGTTTTAGAGCCGTTTAATCCAGACTCTCGTTTTGCGATTGATGGTCTGGTTTTACCTAGCGAACTATCGAGCAATGCAGTCATGATTGGGAGGCACTATGCTAAATAACCAAATAATGCGCCAGAAAGGCTCGGTATCTTTAAGCTACTTAGCTCTGTTGATTCCTATGGTGGTGGCGGCCGCTGCGACTATTGTTATCGGTTACCAAGTTCAGTTATCTAACCGTGCGACACAAGCTGTAGATGCGGCGAGTTTGGCCTGTGCTTTTGCAGGGACAGCGGACAAGAACATGAATCAACGCTATTTGGATTTCTATCGTCCAAAAGTGGTTGGTGTGACGGCTGAGCCCGACATGTCTTCAGGCTGCAAGGTCAAGATGGGCTATCGTTTAAACTCAATCTTCACCTCTTTGACTTTATCTGACACTTCTTTTGTTGCGAGTGCGAATTCAAGTGAACTGGTCAGGGTAGAGCCTAGTGTCTCTTCATCTCCAACCGAATTGGTGGTGGTACTTGATATTTCTGGTTCTATGTCGAGTTCAATTACGGCATTGAAGCAGATATTAAACAATGCCCTTACTTCGTTAAAAAGCCAGCAAGCGCAAGCCAACAGCAGAGATCATATCAAACTCTCTGTTGTGCCATTCGCTGATGGAGTCTCAGTCAGCAACGCTCCTTGGTTACCGCAAGCAGGCGTGTTTTGTGTTGATGGGTTGACGAAGCAAGGAGGCAACGTCTCAGCGAGCGAGACGGTATCAAACCTAGATGCCTCCCACGACAAAGTGAGTGTTGACTTCAAAGCGCCAAATCAATGGTTAGCGGATTGTAGCGCGACTTCCCCATTATTACCGCTGACATCAGATCTAGATGTCGTGGCAAATCATATTGACAGGTTGGCTGTGACGGGAGGAACGGCATCGTATCAAGGATTGATATGGGGAATTAGGCAGCTAACTCCCAATTGGCAGAAGGACTGGGGTGTTACCTCTCGCTCTTCTACAAGCCCCACCCGAAAGCTGGTACTGATGACGGACGGTGCTGATTCAAATGACACTTTGGATCAACTCATCAGTGCAGGTCTATGTGATAAAGCGTCAAACACATTTGGTATCCAGTTGAATTTCATTGGCTTTAACGTTCTAGCTCCTCGTCTCGAACAATTTAGACGTTGTGCGCAGAGTGGTTCAGCTAACTCAGGCAAGGTTTTTCAAGCCAATAGTACCGAAGAGCTTAATGAGTACTTTGAACAAATTCTAAAGCTTGAATACGAAACAGTGCTCAATTTTGGAAATAAATAAACATTAAAACAATAAGTTATGGAGAAAAGATGATTAATCGAATAATCGTATTGCTGGTTCTCATTTGGACGATACCGGCTATGGCCTTCCAAGAAGGTGACGTACTTACTGATTCAGCCGCTCAGCGTTTAAATCTGGATGCTGAGCAACTCACTATCGTCGACTTTTTTGCTGAGTGGTGTGTGTCATGTCGTCATGAGTTACCCGAAGTGAATGAGTTATATGGAGAATTAGAAGGTACCGGAGTTACTGTCGTCGGCGTTGACGTTGATGAAGAAGTCGAAGTTGGCTTGGCTTTTCAGAAAGCTCTTGGACTCGACTTTCCCGTCGTGAATGACCCAGAACAGTCTCTAATTGGTGAATTTAAGCCGATTGGTATGCCAGCACTTTATTACATCTACCAAGGACAAGTGCTCAAAGTTCGTTTTGGAGCAATTAACAACATTAGCCAAGTCATTACTGACGATCTCGCTGAAATGGGAGTTCAGTTATGACGCGTAATACCTTCAAGTTAGCGGTTATTTTAGCCGCTCTGCAGCCAATGGTTACGGTCGCCGCTCCTAAAGTTGACCTGAGTAATCTAGGCAAGAAAGCACCGCAAGTACAGCAGGTCGATACTCAGTCGGAATTGATTGAGGAAGAAGTAATTTCAACGCGTGTATACACCAGTGGGCAATCTGACATTGGTATGCGTCGAAATGTAGAACTTGTGAGGCCGACAACGGCTCAACTTCAGCTGAAAAAGCCGAAGGTTGTTAAAGAGAACAAATCTGCATTTGAGTTCGTTGATAAGGCGCTTGGTATTAAGCCGGTTAAGTCATGGGAAAAAGGCACGTTGGCTAAAAAAGAGATGAAGCCGGGTGGTCCTGTACCTGAGTTTGATCTGTTTTCAGAGAAAGTATTCGCCTACAAGCAAGGTTCGGTAGGTGGTAGTGGCGTCGGTGGTGGCGGTTGTGGTTGTAACTAATTAAAATTAAAACAAAATGAAAAAATTACCTTTAACGCTGCTTGGTGCAGCAGCAGTGGCCAATCCAGCCTTGGCAGAAGATCATATTTCACAGCATTACCTAAATTACGAAGAGTACGACGGTCGTGTTAAAGCGGGCGATCACGTTATCTCATTTGAAAAAAGCATCGGCCTTGATTGGACCTTAAATGCTGAAATCGGTTACGACAGTGTTTCTGGTGCATCTCCTTCATGGGGCCCAACGACGCCCATCAGTGGCCCAAGTGACGCCGAAAATCGTGCAAAAGCGACTGAAGCCGCTCAGGGTAAGACGGATGAAGTAATCCGTAGAGGTTATGATCCCCATGCGAGCGGTTACGAAATTCAGAAATACGAACTGGAAGATACGCGTCAGTCTATCTCAGCTAGCGTCACTTACCGAGATGAACGCCGTAATGAATGGACCATAGGCCAAAATTTTTCTCGCGAAGAAGATTATGAAAGCCTTGGGGTTAACGGAAAAGCGCTGATTTTTGCCGATTCCTTGAAAAACCGCTCTTATAGCGTTGGCGCATCCATGCTATTTGATAAGACGCTTGCGTTTCAGAAGTTTGCAAACAACACCAATGCCCAAGATTGGGAAAGTATCTTTACAGGAAGTCTAGAGGCGGGCCTATCACAAGTATTTAGCCCAAACTATTACATGGTCTTCACTGGCTACGCGGGGTATCGACAGGGCTACTTAAGCAACCACTATCTAACAGTGTTACGTGAGATCGATATCAACAATGACGGTCAAATTGGCTCTGACGAGGTGTTTTTAGGCCAAGATTCTCGTCCTGATAAGCGCTTATCAGGCGGTGTGAATATTCAAGCCTTCTGGTCGATAACGGATTCATTGACCATCCGACCTCGTTATAAATGGTTCCAAGATGATTGGGGTGTTAAGTCTCATCAAATTGGTAGTAAGCTGTCTTGGAAAGTCACTAATTGGTTTACGCTCGCGCCTGGTTATTTCTGGTATACACAAGATGGGGCGGATTTCTTCCGTGACCCGAAAAGTGCGGATAAAACCTTTGCAGCTACTGGATACGCTACATCAGATTTACGTTTAGGCGACTTCACCGCCAATGCATATGAACTTGGCGGTAGCTTTAAGATTTATAAGGGTCTAAGTGTTAACCTGCTTGGCGCTTACTATGAGCAATCAAATGGTTTTAAAGCACGCTGGTGGGCGATAGGAGCAAGTTATGCCTTCTAGCGCCCCATTTATCCATAAATTTCGGGCAATGACGGTTCCTTGTGAGGTTCAGCTTTTTGGTTCGCAAGACGCGAGCCAAATAGCCTTGATGATAGAACAAAATACTCGCCGTTTAGAGCAAAAATATAACTTCTATTCCGGCCGGTCTTGGCTTAGTCAATATGTGAACAGCCGTTCTGCTCATTCGTTAGAGCTAGATGAAGAGTCTCTAATTGTTTTCAATGCACTACGTAATATTGTTGATGGGACTCATGGTGTGTTTGACCCAACAGTTGGGACGGTAAAGTCGCTCCTTGCCAGCAATAGTGAGCTCAGCCGCGAAGAGATATATCAGCGTGCAAAGCCTGCCATGGGCACGGAGTCATGGACGTTAAATGGAAAGACGTTAGAGGTTGCGCATTCAGAAACACGATTTGATTTCGGGGGCGTAATTAAAGAGTTTGCTATCGATCAAGCGATCAACATTGCAGATAGTTTTGGTGTTTCGGCAGCTTTGATTAACTTTGGTGGAGATATTCGCACGCTAGGAACGAAACCAGGCTCGCTGCCGTTCAATGTGGCGGTACTGAATCCTGCTCAGCCATCAGAGCCATACTTTTCCTTACCCTTAGTGGATGCCGCTTTAACGACTTCTGCTCACTACGAGCGAAAAGTAGAGTTTTCTGACCAGACGACTTCTCACATTCTGACCCATCAAGGAACGCATTCAAAAATTCTATCGGTAACGGTAGTTGCACCAACTGCGTTAGAAGCGGGTGCTATTAGCACTGCCTTGACGATTGAGCCTCTATTACCTGTGCCGCAAGGGGCAGGGGTTATTTTTATTGATGATCAACTACAAATTCATCAGGACACGGAGTTTTTGACCCGATGAAACGGTTCCTACTAGCGTTTGTTTTACTGTTTTCTTTTTCCACTGCTGCTGACGATGATACGTTTTTACCTGTCGAACAGGCTTTCCCTTACCAGTGGTCTATAAGCGATTCTGGACTTCAGATACATTTTGCAGTTCATCCAGATTACTACTTATACAAATCACGCTTTAAATTCACCTCTAGTGACGGTGCCACTTTATTAGCGCCAGAGTTCTCTTGGAATGGTAAGTCCAAGAAAGATCAGTACTTTGGTGAGGTCACTGTATTCGATAAGCCAGTAACCATATCGTTGCCCTATCAAGGTGCGGGCGAAGTGAAAGTTAGATATCAGGGCTGCGCCAATAAAGGGCTTTGTTATCTACCTCAAACGTTCGAGGTGGTTCTTCCAAATCGGATTCAAGACAGTGCGACATCAGTTTGGCAACGTCTTTCCAATTTAGCTGATGATACTAAGGGGCTTTCGAGCTTTCTTGATAGTGCTTCGAGAATGCAAGCGCTGTTGGTCTTCTTTTTGTTAGGTTTAGGCCTGTCGCTTACCCCCTGCGTTTTACCTATGGTGCCAATTCTGTCTAGCATCATCGGTGGTGACTCTCAGATGACTGGGCGTAAAGGTTTGCTGCTTTCATCATCGTATGTGTTAGGGATGGCAACAAGCTATGCGCTTACCGGTATTTTGGTGACTACCGTTGCAAAAGGGATCAATTTACAAGCTGCAATGCAACAACCTTGGTTGCTGAGTCTATTTGCAGGGGTATTTGTTTTGCTCGCTCTTGCGATGTTTGGTTTCTTTGAACTGCAATTGCCGTCAGCGCTACAAAACAAGCTCAATACACGCTCCGATAAGTTGGGAGGAGGGCGAGTACTGAGTGTGTTTGGTATGGGAGCAATTTCTGCTTTGGTTGTTTCACCATGCGTAAGTGCTCCTTTGGCTGGGGCACTACTTTATGTCTCTACTACTCAGGATTGGGTATTTGGTGGTATTACCTTGTTCGTCATGGCTTTAGGTATGGGGATTCCGTTGATTCTTATTGGCGTCAGTGGTGGAAAATTGCTTCCAAAGAGTGGTCCGTGGATGATTGTCGTGAAGCAGTTGTTTGGTGTGCTACTGCTAGGGGTTGCCATTGTATTGCTGAGCCGTTTCATTCCTGCTTGGGTAACGATTCTCATGTGGTCTATGTTAGCTATTGGTTCAGGAATCCATTTTGGCGCCTTAGATGCAGCAGAAGCAGGATGGGCGAGGACTCGAAAACTTGCGGCGTTTCTTTCGTTATTTTATGGATTGGTTTTGTTTGTCGGTTATCTTCTCGGCAATGAAGACCCACTTAATCCTTTGGAACACGCGAATAATACGTCAAGCCAATCTGATCTTAAAACTGCGTTCAATAAAGTGAATACCATTGGGCAGCTTAATCTGGCGTTGGCGTCTGCCAAATCTAATCAACAGCCAGTGGTGGTTGATTTGTATGCCGATTGGTGTGTCTCGTGCAAAGTCATCGAAAAAGAGATCTTCAATGACTCTAATGTACGAGAGAAGTTAAAAAGCTGGTCATCGATAAAACTAGATGTTACTGACAGCACTCCGGAGCAAATGGCGTGGCTTGTTGAAAGGGATGTATTCGGTCCTCCCGCGATCTTTTTCTATTCTCCAGAAGGTGTCGAGCTTGAGAGTCATCGAATTGCAGGTGGTGTGGATTTAGAGAAGTTTCAGCAAAAGTTTCCCAACCTGTAATGAGTAAGAATAAAAAGCAGTGCTCGCGCTGCTTTTTAATTGGAGTTTCACTTCCACAATCGGATAAGGCGACTTTGTCTGCGAAAATGACTAAGCTTAACCAAGAATTGAAGAAAAACTTGTTGGCTATCGTATGGAAAAAGTGGTCGATCTTAATCGTTGGCAGAAGGAACACGTCAAAACAGAGCAAGACTTAAAGCACCTGTTTTCTGAAGTAAAAGCCAGCTATAGCAGTATGCCTTATCCGGAACTGGAGCAGCGCTTAGAGTTGCTTCGTACCCTCAAATATGAACTCTTAGAGCGCAAGCAAATGTTAGTCGATGCGCTGCACCAAGATTATGGATACCGAAGTGAGTTTGACAGTTTGATTTGTGATTTACTGCCTGCAATTGCCCATATTAACTACACCATCAAGCATCTTAAGAGGTGGCTCAAGCCCAGTAAAAGAAAGGCGGGTTTATTACTGTTCCCTTCCAAAGTCCGTGTTAATTATCAACCTTTAGGTGTTGTTGGGGTAATGGTGCCTTGGAACTTCCCTATCGTACTGAGTATTGCCCCTATTGTGACGGCGATTGCCGCGGGAAATCGGGTAATGGTGAAACTTAGTGAACATACGCCAAACACCAACCAGGTGCTGAGTGACCTATTTTCTGAAGTAGGGGAGCATGTGTATCCAGTTGAAGGAGAAGCAGAAATAGCACGGTACTTTAGCGCGCTACCTTTTGATCACCTGATTTTTACTGGATCAACAAAGATAGGAAGGCTCGTTGCTGCTGAAGCGGCTAAAAACCTGACGCCAGTGACTTTAGAGCTTGGAGGAAAATCTCCGGTTATTGTTGGTAGCGATGCGGATATTGGCAAGGCGGTAGATGCAATTTTACTCGGCAAATCCATAAATGCAGGACAAATTTGTGTCGCACCTGATTATGTTTTGGTTCCTCAGGGCAAAGAGCTGCAGTTCATTGAGCGATATTTAGAACGTTTCTATCGGCTCTATGTAAAAGAAGGGAGTTTAGAGTCTTCAACATCGATCGTTAGTGAAGCTCAATACCAAAGATTACAACACTATTTGCACGACGCAAAAAGTCTAGGTGGGACAATTCACACCATCGATTTTTTAGAGCTAGAGACTAGACAAATGGCTCCGCAGTTAGTGACAGGTGTTTCTGATAAGATGCTTCTTATGCAAGAAGAAATTTTTGGCCCAATATTGCCAATTATCGGTTATCGCCATCTCAACGAAGTCTTTGCCTTTATTAACGCTAGACCAAGGCCATTGGCTTTGTACTTGATGTCAAACGACAAAATTTTGCAGCACCAAGCCATTGAACAAACTCATAGTGGTGGTGTAGTGGTCAATGACACCCTGTTGCATGTGGCAGCAGAGGATGCGCCATTCGGCGGAATAGGTGAGTCAGGGATCGGACAATATCACGGAGAAGAAGGCTTTCGTACTTTCTCTAAAGCCAAGACGGTCCTCTATTCCCCCACTTGGTTGCCGCGGAGTTATCTGCTGCTAAAATATCGTAAGTTAGCTGTAGCGTTACTTGGACGCTTGCTTCTGCGCTAAATTGACAGCGCATCAAATCGCTGCTTTACGAAATCTATAAAAACCCTCAAGCGTTTGGGTTGGTATCTGTCTCGATGATAAATAGCAGAGAAATCTACACTAGGGATAGACCAATCATTGAACACTTCGACTAGTTCTCTTTTCTCTAGCTCCGCTCGACAGTAAATGGCAGGGACTCGAATAATGCCTTGGTGATTCAACGCGCCTTTTACCAAAACACGTCCATTTTTACATTGCAAATGCCCATGAATGGCGATCTCAGTCTTATCTCTGGTGGTTTTATGGTTGAATCCCCAACGTTTGACAGAGCCGGTTAGGCATTGATGCAGAGTAAGCTCTTTGGGGTGCGAAGGTTGACCATGAACATCTAGGTATTGTGGGCTTGCGAGCGTACTCATCTCTATAGTCATTAATTTTCGAGCAACAAAGCCAGAGTCATCCAAACGTCCCATACGAAAGGCGATGTCAAAATCTTCTTCCAGTAAGTCGACTCTATGGCTGCTAAAGTCAAGATTAACCTGTGTATTTGGGTACTGCATCATGAAGTCGCAAGTGATCTGTGCAATCAGTTCTTCCCCTAGATAGCCGCCAACACAATTAACCCGAATTTCACCTTGAACTTCCTCCACATCATCGACGGCGGCTAATATAGCTTGATCAATACCCGCTAGGGCCTTCTCACACTGCAAATAGAATCGTTTTCCTGCGTCAGTGAGTTTTAAGCTGCGGGTAGTGCGGATTAGCAATGTTACCTTCATTTGCTTCTCTAGGTTGCTTATTTGTCGTGAAACGTGCGAACGCGACACATCTAGCGCTTCGGCTGCCTTGGTAAAATTGCCAAGCTGAGCAATTAGAACAAATGAGCGTACATCTGCGAGGTTAACCTGATTCAACATATAAGAGTCCATCAATTGAGTAATCTTTATTGTTGCAATATGGCAACAGTGTTTCAACTGAAGTGATATATATCAACAAAGTCATTTTTCTTAATATACCTCCATCGCAGCGAAACAGGCTGTATCTCAATCAAAACCAGAGGAAATATTAAGATGAAAAAACTTATTGTAATCACAGGTGCTAGTTCAGGTATTGGTGAAGCGATTGCTCGTCGTTTAAGCAACGAAGGTCATCCTCTACTTCTGTTGGCTCGTCGTGTAGAGCGCCTAGAGGCATTAGAACTTCCGAACACAATGTGCGAGCAAGTCGATGTAACCGATAAAGCAACTTTTGAAGCGGCAATTGCTAAAGCGGAAGCTAAGTTTGGTCCAGTTGATGGCTTGGTGAACAATGCAGGCGTGATGTTACTTGGTCAAATCGATACGCAAGATGCTAGCGAATGGAAGCGTATGTTCGATGTAAATGTTATCGGTCTTTTGAACGGTATGCAGGCAGTGCTAGCGCCAATGATGTCGCGTAATAGCGGCACAATTATCAACATCAGCTCAATCGCAGGTAAGAAGACATTCCCTAATCACGCTGCATATTGTGGTACTAAATTTTCTGTTCACGCGATTTCTGAAAACGTTCGAGAAGAAGTGGCCGCGTCTAATGTTCGCGTTACGACCATTGCACCAGGGGCTGTGGAGACTGAACTGCTATCGCATACTACGTCTCAAGAGATCAAAGATGGTTACGATGACTGGAAAGTTGACATGGGCGGTGTATTGGCTGCCGATGATGTGGCGCGCGCTGTGGAGTTTGCTTATAACCAACCGCAAAACGTTTGTGTTCGCGAAATTGCTTTAGCGCCTACTAAGCAGCAACCATAATTCTTCATTGCTGGTTCAAACACCAAAAAAGCTCTAGCCTCTGCTAGAGCTTTTTTATTGGAAGATAAACTGACGATAACATCAGATAAGTCAGTTTTTTCTGATTAACTTACAATTATCTAAATAGCGGTGGTTTTGTTTTTGATTTGGTTGTGAAGGGTTGTTTGTCTTTATGTGATTGATTTGTGTCTGTCTGTTTCTTATTTGATGTTTTGCGAAGGGTGATGTTTGAAGTGATGACGAGGTTATCGCTCTGTAAGTCTATATTTTCCGTAGTGTATTAGACTTTAGTCGATGAGGAGTGGTAAATTTTAAGATCACTATATTTCATATTTGATTCCTTAGTTTTTGATTGAAGCTAATGTTTCAGATTTGATTTTTGTAGTAGGATGACCAGGCTAGAATTATAGTTGCATATATAACGGGTCAGACTAGTTTTCCAATTTACGTTTGAGCGACTATAAATAAATAAGTGATAAATTGCATAGGAGTCGCTGATTGTGGACGTAGCTGAAAAGAAAAACGAAAACTTAGAAGAGTTACAACTATCTGATAGTCCCCAACAACAGGCTAATTCTCCAGAAAATCAACCTCAAGATCGAATGGATAAAAGTGCAGAGCCATCTGGGTCGATTCATTATGGAGAAGATGCCTTTCTCAATGTGATGCCTTTATGTGAGGTGGCATGCATAGTGACAACACCAACTGGGAAAATTCTCAAATGTCGCACCAAGTACATAGGTCTTCATTCAAACAATATCCTACTGCTCGAAATGCCGACGGTATCTCCTAAAGAAAAGTCACAGTTTATGCAGCGAGGTTACCTATTAAAAGCCTGTGTAATCTCTTCAAAAGGAGAAGGGGCGCGAGTCTACTTCAAGAGCAAGATTGAGTACGTTTTGAGTGGTGGGGAAAATGATTTACTTCTCGTCACCTTACCGAAGGCTACTCAAGTGGTTGTTGGTCTGAGAGAAAGTGCGCGCTTAGAGATTAGTCTTGATGGAATACTTGCGCCTGCGGGCAGTAAGTATCTTTGTCAAATTAGAGACGTTTCCCAGCAAGGATGTCTTATTGTTGTAGATAGAGGTAAAACTAACTACAGAGTTGGCTCATTGGTGGAGCTAAAAATTCACAGTATAGATGAAGAGAGCCCTGCTGTTGATGAGGTACTCAAAGCCGTAGTCAAAAACGTGTCAAAAACTAGCCACTATGTAAAGTATGGCGTTAAGTTTGAAGATGAAAGCTTGGAGTATGTAAGTGCGCTTATTGAAGGATTAAATTTCTGCTCCATGCAACAGAAGTTCACTTTGTAGCAGTTCTCTAATCGTCATATGAATTCTCAATTCTTGAGTATACTTAATAAGAAGACATCATCTTATTGAGAGGAATGCGCATATGGAATTACGTAACGAACGTGGTGAAGTGACTCAAGTCGCGGACAATCTCACCATCAAAGAAGTGCTAGAGATGGGTTACTCGATAGACCTTTGTGATGAAGCGTTTGACCCGAATGAACATTGGGTTGCGAGTGCAGGACAGAAAGGGCGAGGAGAGATCCCTGAAAGCTAGTATTGACCGAATAAAAAAATCCGAGCATTGCTCGGATTTTTCAATTTGGGCAAAGGAATTAGAAACCTTTGATGTTCTCTGCTTCAAGTTCAGTAAAGTATTTTACAGTCTTCACTTTCAATTCTTGAGTTGCAGGCTCGTCACATACGATTACTGACTTAGGGTGTAGCTGAAGTGCAGATACCGTCCATAGGTGGTTTACGCTACCTTCTACTGCCGCTTCAAGAGCTAGTGCTTTGTTGTGACCTGTTACTAAGATCATGATCTCTTCAGCATCAAGAAGCGTACCTACACCAATGGTTAGCGCGTATTTTGGTACTTGGTTGATATCGCCATCAAAGAAACGAGAGTTAGCGATACGAGTATCTTCCGTTAGCGTTTTAATACGAGTGCGTGAAGATAGAGAAGATGCTGGCTCGTTAAATGCGATGTGACCGTCGTTACCTACGCCACCCATAAATAGGTTGATCTTGCCGTAAGACTTAATTTTGTCTTCGTAACGCTGACATTCTTCTTCGTTGTTTTGTGCATTACCGTCAAGAAGATTGATGTTTTCTTCTTGAATATCAATGTGGTTGAAGAAGTTATTGTACATGAATGAACGGTATGACTCAGGGTGATCCGCAGGGATGCCAATGTACTCATCCATGTTAAATGTTACTACGTGCTTAAAGCTAACTTCACCAGCTTTATGCAGTTCGATAAGCGCTTTGTAAGTCGCCAAAGGTGTACCACCAGTTGGTAGACCTAGAACAAAAGGACGCTCTGCAGTAGGTTTGAAATCGTTGATACGTTTAACAATGTGCGCCGCTGCCCACTTACCTACTTGTGCTGCTTGATTTAACGGGATAAGTCTCATTTTTTGCCCCTAGTATTGGAATTTATGATGCTCTGAAACATTAATTCGCATTATAAAATAAGCTCATCGTCACCGCTATTGTTTTTGGTCAATTTTTCTCGATTTCTTGTGAAAGTCTCTTGCCTGAGTTCAGTGTATTCGATTGCGTTGACTAAAATAGTAGTAGCGAAGGTGTCGAATGGAAGAAAATTTTTGTCGCTAAAATAAGATATAGGCGTGATAGAAGTAGAGTTATGATTGACGTTGTGAAGCAGATACCACCCTTATGTCGATTACATAACGGTGATTAGTGTTCTGAGTTAAGATAGTGCGCTCAACCATTTGGTTTTTGTGCCGATACTATTATTAGTAGATCGCCTAAAGGAAGTAAAAGAACAACAAATGAATATCATGGGGATCGCCATTGGGGCGACAGGTTTGCTGCTTCTCTGCATGTTTTTGTGGATGCTAGCCCTATCCTTGCGTAAAAAACGTCTCGAACAGGAGCGTAAAGAACGCGAGCTCGCTTATCGTAAAGCGATGGAAAAGAACCGTAAGCAAGAGCATGATGAAAGAATCATGAAAGCCGAAGGTGGTCATGTACCAACAATTTTGTATCTAGCTAAAGAGTCTGAGCGCACAAGGCCTCAAGAAGCGGTTTATTGGTATACAAAGGCGGCAAAACTCGACAATGTCACTGGCATGTACGGCGTTGTTCGGATTAGCAACAAGATGAAGCAAGACCTTGTGCTTAAGGAACAAGCAAAGTTTTGGCAGGTGTGCATCTCAGCTTCAGAGGGCAGCTTACCTCATCAGTTTGAAATGGCTCAGGCACTGTTTACTGGTCGAGGTACCGAAGTGAATTTGCCGAAAGGGTTATCTGTCATGGAGTCTGCTGCTGCACAAGATCATATCAATGCTTTAGTTTTCCTCGGCGATTGGTATATCGCGGCGAATAACCCAGACAAAAGTCCGAGTAAGTCAACAGACTATTACCGCAAAGCAGCAGAGTTGCGCAGTAATGAAGGGCGCATGAAGCTAGGGCTTAACTATATCCAAGGGCGTGGCGTGGTGAGTAATTTTGAGCGCGGCATCTACTGGCTTGAGCGAGCCGCAGAAAAAGGCCACCTTGACGCGATGTATAAAGCGGGTGAAGCATGGATGGATCAAAAACCCAATGGCAATGCTTTGGCGTATATTTGGCTATTCTTAGCTGGCCAATTGGGCCATGAACCGGCAAGAAATCTCAGAGATAAGGTGGCTTTGAATATCGGGGTAGACACGGTTGTTGGTTTACAAAGCTTAGCGAAACCTATGGTTAAAAGGATTAGCGACAATAAAGTCGGTAAACATTCGATCATTAAAGCTCTGAATAAACTTTATAAGCGCTCTATACCAACAGATGAACATATTGATGCTTTGGGAACAGTGGCTTCAGATAACACATTGCAAGTAGAAGCAGGTTCCCCTTCGGATGAAGAAGTTAAAGTCAGTGAGCCATCAAGCAAAGTAGACTATTCTCAGTCGCCAATGGATAAGCAATAAAAAAATGGCCTCGTTACTCACGAGGCCATTTTATTGGATATCATCTAGCAATTACTTATGAGCTTGTTTTTGCTTCGCTTTACATACTGCGGCAGTAAACACTACGTCAGTTGAACTGTTAAGTGCGGTTTCTGCTGAATCTTGCACAACACCAATGATGAAGCCAACAGCAACAACCTGCATCGCGATTTCATTTGGAATGCCAAACAGTCCACAAGCAAGTGGGATCAAGAGTAGAGAGCCACCCGCAACACCAGATGCACCACACGCCGAAACCGCAGCAACAATACTAAGCAGCAAAGCGGTGAGTAGGTCAACCTCAATGCCCATAGTATGGACAGCGGCAAGTGTTAGCGTCGTGATCGTAATTGCAGCACCTGCCATGTTAATGGTTGCACCTAACGGAATGGATACTGAGTAAGTATCTTCGTCCAGTTTTAGCTTTTCACACAGTGCCATATTCACCGGGATGTTTGCTGCACTTGAACGGGTAAAGAATGCTGTTACGCCACTTTCACGAATACACTGCAAAACCAGTGGATACGGATTCTCACCTGTTTTAACGAACACAATGATTGGGTTAACAACCAATGCGATGATCGCCATTGAGCTTAAAAGAACCACTAGCAATTGAGCGTAACCAGCTAGTGCTTCGAAACCCGTCGTTGCCAGTGTTGAAGCAACAAGGCCAAAGATACCAAATGGTGCTAGGCGGATTATGAAGCGTACGATCTGAGAAACGCCGTGGCTTAAGTCTTCAAACACTGCCTTTGTTGTACCTGAGGCGTGGTGTAGTGCTAAACCTAGACCAATAGCCCAAGCCAGAATGCCAATGTAGTTCGCACTCATTAGTGCGTTGACTGGGTTGTCGACAAGTTTAAACAGTAGTGTGTTAAGTACTTCCGCAATACCTTGCGGAGGCGTTGCTCCTTCAGCACCAGAAACAAGCGTCAACGTGGTTGGGAATAAGAAGCTAAGTACCACTGCGGTTAAAGCGGCAGTAAAGGTACCGAAAAGGTAAAGAACCACAATAGGACGCATGTAGGTATGCTGGTTTTTCTTTTGGTTAGCAATCGACGCTGCTACCAAAATGAAAACAAGAATAGGCGCTACTGCTTTTAGTGCTCCGACAAAAAGACTTCCAAGTAAACCGACGCTTTTTGCGTGCTCTGGAGAGACGGTCGCTAAACCCACACCAAGAATGATGCCGGCTAGGATCTGCAAAACCAGATTGCCACGTGCAAAGCGTGCAATAAGAGAGTTGTGTTGCATAGTTATCCCTGCAATGAATAGTTTTATAAATTTATAGTAATTTCAGTTATTGCAAACTGAGACAGACATACTAGCGACTTGAAACATTGTGTCTAGAATTAATTGAAAATTAGCATTAAAAATTAACTACAATCGGTTTTTGTGAATTTTATGTTTTAATATTGTGCTTATGGGGTAACAAAAAAGGGGCGAGCGCCCCTTTTACTAAGTCGTGAGAATGACCCTAATAGTCGTTGTTGTGTTTCTGTTTACGGCTCGCACTTTGAACTTTTTTATAAAACTTGGTCTGCTTTTTAAACGAGGCACGTTTTTCAGCAATGGTTGCACTGTTGCGACGTTGCTCTCGCAGTAGTTTCATATAGTTCGTTAATCGCCTCTCTTCCAATTTACCTGACTCGATGGCCTCTCTCACGCGACAGTTAGGTTCGTCCTGATGTTGGCAATCCGAAAATCGGCATTGTGCAGCTAGTGACTCCACGTCAGAGAAGGTTTCAGCTACGCCATCTGCACAGTCAATCAATTGCAATTCACGCATTCCTGGGGTGTCGATTAAAACGGCCCCTGTCGGCATAAAGTGCATAGAGCGACTCGTTGTTGTGTGGCGACCTTTACTGTCATCTTCTCTAATACCGCCTGTGAGCTGGACTTGGTCTTGCAGCAAGGTGTTCACCAATGTCGATTTGCCAACACCTGATGAGCCCATGAAGGCGACGGTTTTCCCGCTTTGACACCAAGGCAGTAGCTTTTCACAGTGTGTTTTATCAAGCGCATTGACAGTTTCGATCATCAACAATGGGTCTAGCTGCTGTACTTGCCTTTTCTTGTCTTCTACATCGCTGGCTAAGTCTGCTTTAGTTAGGACAATGACAGGCTCAACATCAGCTTCATGGGCAATCGCGAGGTAACGCTCAATTCGACTGAGATTAAAATCCTCATTCAGTGAGCAAACAATAAACAAGGTTGTGACATTAGCAGCAATGAGCTGCTCATTGACTTTGCTACCTGCTGCTTTGCGATGGAACAAGGATTGTCTGTCCAAAAGCTTCACAAAGTGTTGATTGCTGTCGATCAAAATCCAGTCACCCACCGTCATAGAGGGTAGCGATTTATGGATCTCTAATGGCAACTCACCAGATTCGCTCAATAGCTTATACCCACTGCGGTGGTGCTCAGTGATACGAGCGGCAGTGAACTCTTGCTCTAAATCTTCTAGTGTTAGTTGCTGTTGAAATAGGTTGTTCCAACCAAGTGTCGCTAAAGACATTGGCGTATTTGCTTTGGTATTCATAGTTGCCCCAAGCATACAGATATCTGTATCTATATAAATTTGCTAGGGTCTTTAGACCCCGGTTTAGATAGCACCGGGCAAAGGAAGGGTAGAAGTGGGTTATTAAAGTGACTTCACCAATTTTGCCGGGTGGGTTTTAAGTACAATCATCGTATCCTCCTATGGATTTATTTGTGTTTACGCCAGCTATCATAGCAAAAGAGGTGAACATTTGCCCACCTCTAATAGCTTAAACTAATGTTTAGTGATGATGTTTCATACCACTCATTACTTTCTTAATCGGAGCAGTGATGGTTTGCTGGTCACCGTTGGCAAAGGTGAGCTGAACATCAATGTTGTCGCCTTCAGCAAAAGGTTTCGTCAGGTTGAAAAGCATAATATGTAAGCTGCCAGGTTTTAGTATCGCAGTCCCATTTGCGGGGATGGTAATTTGCTCAACTTGGCGCATTTTCATCACATCGCCCTCTTTGATCACATCGTGCAGTTCAACTTTACCTGCCGCATCTGTGGTAGCGGAGACGATATAACGGTCTTTATCACTATGATTCATAAACTCACCAAACACGGCACTGGTCGCTGCATTGGGTGGCGTAGCACGTGCGTAGGTGTGATGAGCCATGATATCTGAATCTGCATAAGCAAAAGGGCTTAATGCTAAAGAGGCTAAGAGAAGGGCTTTAAGTTTCATCCTGACTATCCTTTTGATGTAATCGTTTTAAAGGCTTCAACCAGCGGTGCTGGAGTGAGCGTGTGTGGCACTTTTGTGATTAATGTGCCATCTGGTTTGAGGAAATAGAAATAGGAGCTGTGATCCAGCGTATATTTCAATTCAGAGTTTTCTAACTCGGTTTTACGGAAAATCACACCATACTGATGAGCAAGTGGGGTAGTGACCTCTAAAGGCGCTGAAAGCCCCTCAATCATTGGGTGAAAGTATTGAGCGTATTTGTATGAGTCAGCAGCGGCATCTCGTTCAGGATCCAGCGAGATAAACACTGGGCGGAAGTGTTCTTTCGTTTTTTGATCAATTTGGTTCAGCGCGCCTGCCAGCATGGCCAAAGACGTTGGGCATACATCTGGACAACGAGTAAACCCAAAGTAAACGACTCTAACTCGTGTATCTTGAGGGTCGAAAAGTGGCACCGCTTTGTTGTCTTCACCAAACAGCGTAATGCTAGATGTATCTTGTGCGACAGGAATTTCGCTACTTTGATGATCGAGATAGCTTTTCAGTCCAAAGCCAAGAACAAAGGCGGCGACTAGGATTAATGACCAGTTCTTACTCATCGTTCCATCCTTATCGATGTATTGATTGATTGTTTGCCGTCAGTGATGGTGCCATACCAAGTCATCGCGTCTTCTGTGCACACAGGTAACACGACTTCACCAGTAAAGGTTCCCGAGTCAGATTTGTCGATCTTAAACACAACAGTGCCCATCTCCATTTCATACCCTTTTAAAGTCATCATCAGACTATCGCTGTCGGCGTTTTCCCAGTTGACCGTCACTTGGGTAGGGACGAGTGGGTGAGTGATGTCTTTATTCGCCTGAACAGAGATAGAGTCTTGCTGACACTGGCTAGTCGTAAGCAGGCAGTAGTCGTCTAGAGATACCTGTTGATTTGTCGATTGATACCACTTAACAATATCACTGGCAAAGAAACCGGCACCTAACGCAACGGCAATAAGAAGAAACTTTGCATAGCTGGGCATAACATCTATCCCGAGAGTTTAAAAACGAGCGCAATCCTAGCATATAGCACTCTATATCTATGAGATAACGAGTAAAATTGTGCTCAGCGTCAACTCAACCCTAACGATTTCTGTGAATGCCATAGATAGCGTGGTCGAGAATCCGTTCACCGATTTTTTCTTGATTGGTGATCACACCTTCCAGCGCCATCCCTGACCTTTCAGCAACACTCCGACTTGCTCGGTTTTCTACCGCCGCTGAAAGTTGGACTTTTTCCATGTTTAACTCGTTAAAAGCAAAATCGATTAGATGTTTGACAACGCGAGTGACAATTCCATTGCCTTGGTGGTGCTTTGATAACCAATAGCCTATTTCTAGGCATTTAGTATCATCGCTGATATTGAAACAGCTACAGTTTCCAACGATCTCCCCGCGATACACAATGGCACAAGTAATGGTTTTTCCTTCTGCGTATTCATGCAGCACGCGTTGTACAAATAGACGAAAGTCTTGTTCACTCGTGCAATGGGGTGGCCAAGCAAGCCATTGGGATAAATAGTCAATTTGGTCAGTGACCAGTTCACTGTATTTGACTGCAAAGGATTCTTGAACCAGTGCGATGGAAATATCTTCATCCACTTTCTGTGTAAACATAGTCTATTCCTTGCATATGTTAATTAAACTAACCTAACAAACTACAAAGGTGATGGCTAGATTAATTAAATGAAAAAAGAGTTTGATTTCTAGCACGAAAAATACGCACTACGTTGCACGGTTCACAATTCTGTTAATAACCATTCATAATTTATGGTTTATAGATAGTACTTTCGTTTAACCTGCCTTGCATAAAAATTATTTATAAATGACTAAAGCGTTAGTATGGAAGTGGCCCAAGACGATGTTAGCGTAGATCTACGTCGCGTATTATTTGAAATTGCTTATGCCCTCGATGCGGTAGGTGTTGATGATATTTATCATGGACACCGAGTCGCGTATATCGCCTATCGCTGTGCTCAGCGGATGGGTTGGAATGAAGAACGATGTCAAACTGTCTTCTCATTGGGTTTGATTCATGATTGTGGAGTATCTGAGAGTGCTGAAGTAGGTGAACTGCTGGCTGCACTCGCGCCAAGGAATACTCGCAAACACTGTGTCAAAGGTTATGAGCTGCTTAAAGCTTGTCGACCTTTGTCAGAGCTTGCCATGCCTGTTTTACTCCATCATACCTGGTGGCAAGAGTTAAAAGGCATTCATGCTGTGAGTGATGATGTTAAGCAGTACGCGACCTTGCTGTTTTTAGCTGATCGTCTTGATTATCTACACGGCAATTATGCGTTAGATTCGTATGGCAATATCACTGAAGCAAGTAAGAAGAGTATTATCGGTGAGCTACAAGCAAACTCGGGTACTATGTTTGAACCGACTCAAGTCGGAGTGATGAGTGAGTTGGTTCAGTGCGATGACTTCTGGTTTTCGATGGAAGCGAGATATATAGAGAGCCTGTCTTATACTTTCACTCCGCTTTATCGAGATCCTATTGGCTTAGACGAGTCGATTGAAGTAGCGGAGTTGTTTGCTCAGATTGTCGATGCGAAAAGCTCATTTACCTATCAGCACTCATTGCATGTTGCTCAGCTCGCCGAGTTTTTTGCTCGTAAGCTTGGTTATTCTGAACGAGCGCGAAAAATGCTCTATCTATCAGGGTTGATCCACGATATTGGAAAGCTTAAAACACCGAGCGCAATACTGCATAAACCTGCACAGCTATCGAATGAGGAGTATGCGTGTATTCGTCGTCATGCTACAGATTCACGTCACGCAATACAGCGAATGTTTACCAATCAGCAGATAGTTGAATGGGCTTCAAATCATCATGAGCGACTTGATGGTTCAGGTTATCCGTTGGGGTTAGCCGCTCATCAATTAGATGAGCCAAGCCGATTAATTGCGGTGACGGATGTCTTTCAAGCGCTCACCCAATCCCGCCCTTATCGAGAAGGCCTACCTTTAGAGGAAGCGATTAAGATCATTGAAGAGATGGTTAATCGCAATCAGCTTGATCGCAAGGTATTTGATTGCTTGGTAGAGAATGCGCAGGAGTGTTACCGGATCTCTACAGGCCAAGAAAGTAAAAAGCCAGTACTTGTATAGTACTGGCTTGTTAGGGTTTGCGCGCCTTTTTACTGCAAAGTCAGCTCAAAAGGTCAGCGGGCCCTCACTCAGATCATTACTGGTTTACAAATGCTTTGAAGCGAGCTTGGGTTTCCGCATCTGCTTTGCTGTACCAGAAATGCAGCATTTCTTCTGCAGTGTTATCGCCAGCTTTCACAGGCTTACCGTTAACCTGTGCTGGTAAAGTAACTGGCACAACCGCCGCTGTTGAAACTGCTGCGACACCACCACGACGATTATACTCAGCCAATTCGATTTTGTGGTTACGACCGATTTGCATCCCGTCTTTAACCAACTTGTCTTGCTTCATCTCGATCGCTTGACCGTTTTCATCTTTTAAAGACCATTCTAAGTTACGAATCTTCTTTGAACCTTCGTGCTCATTGCGATACTTCGGTAAGTCAAACTCCAGTTCTTGGTCAGCCACATTGAATGTGCCGATGATCGGATCACTTTCGAGGATGATACGATCTTTACCTTGGTCGAAATACGGTTGGTAAGTGAACAGGATTTGGCTTTCTCCATTCGGTAGCGTAAGCGTTTTGGATGAAAAGAAGCTGCCTGATAGCTCAGGCTTTGCATCGTTCACCACTAAGACGTCGATAGTGTCTGGAATCGAGATAGTAACGTCAGCAGCGGCTAGACCACTGGTACCTAAAGCGATTGCAGCAAGTAATGTTGTTTTTATTTTCATTTTTGGTTCCTAATAAACAGGCACTTAAACTGCAAAGAGAGTGCCTAGCTCGCCGCATGATTTCAAGATGCGAATGTAAGAAGTTTGAAAAATTCATCAAATCTTAATTAGTGCTCACGTTAATGTGGCACGCCAGTTTATAAATTTGAGCTATCTTTCACGGTAATCTGGATAATAACTAGACTATATTAACTAGGTGTTCAATGAATCAGGAGGATAACGCTATGGCATATACCGATATGTTAGACAGCAGACTAGTGTTGTCGCCATGGTATAACGTTGATTACACCCTTTCCCTGCTCAACAAAGAAACGACTCTTCGTTAATGACCTTAAGGTGCTTTCAGCGCCTAAAAAATCTTAATCAAAATCAATATTACCCGCGATTAATTGCAGCGGGGGACTAGATCTATTTAAAGGACATTAATGATGAAACGTATTCCAGAACCTTTCCGTATCAAAATGGTTGAGCCGATCAAAATGACGACGTATGACGATCGAGTTGACGCGTTAAATGAAGCGGGATTAAACCCTTTCTTACTCAGAAGTGACGATGTGTACATTGATTTGCTGACCGATTCAGGTACCGGAGCGATGAGTGATAATCAGTGGGCTGGCTTAATGATGGGGGATGAGTCTTATGCAGGTAGCCGAAACTACTACAACCTATGCGCAGCGGTAGAACATTTCTTTGGTTATAAACTCACCGTGCCTGCGCACCAAGGACGTGGTGCTGAACAAATTCTATTTCCTGCACTCATTGAGCGAATGAAAGCCGTTCGCGGGGGAACAGAGCCAGTTTTCATTTCGAACTATCACTTTGACACTACGGCTGGTCACATTGAGCTCAACGGCGGGAAGGCTATCAACGTGGTGGATAAACACGCTTTTGATACGACAACACCTTACGATTGGAAGGGCAACTTTGATTTAGACAAATTGCAATCAACGATTGAGGCGCACGGCTCAGAAAACATCTGCGCCATTATCACCACCGTGACGTGTAATAGTTCTGGTGGTCAGCCAGTTTCAATGGAAAACATGCGTGCCGTGTATGAGATTGCAACCAAAAACGATATTCCGGTTGTGATTGATTCTGCGCGTTACTGCGAAAATGCCTATTTCATCAAACAGCGCGAAGCGGGCTATCAAGATAAATCTATCTTAGAAATTATTCGCGAGATGTACCAATATGGTGACATGCTCACTATGTCAGCGAAGAAAGACCCTATGGTCAACATCGGCGGTCTCTGTTGTATCCGCGATCATGAAGAACTTTTTCAAGCGGTTCAGACACGCTGCGTACCTATGGAGGGTTTTGTGACCTATGGAGGTATGGCGGGGCGCGATATGGAAGCGCTTGCTCGTGGTTTGTACGAAGGCGCGGATGAAGACTACTTACACTACCGAATCAGCCAGGTGGAGTATCTCGGTGAGCGCCTAAGAGAAGGTGGAATTCCAATTCAATACCCAACAGGTGGACACGCAGTGTTTGTTGATGCGGCTAAAATACTTCCCCATATCCCAGCTGATGAGTTCCCTGCGCAGGTTCTGTGTAATGCTTTGTATCTAGAGGCGGGTATTCGCGCGGTCGAAATAGGTTCACTGCTTCTTGGTAGAGACCCTGAAACTGGCGAACAAAAAGCATCAGAGCTAGAGTTGATGCGTCTGACCATTCCAAGACGTGTCTATACCAATGATCACATGGACTATATTGCCGATGCGATCATCGCTTTGAAAGAGCGTGCGCACGAGCTAAAAGGGCTGACATTTGATTACGAGCCGCCTGTACTTCGTCATTTCACGGCGCGTTTTAAGTCCAAATAATCTGCTTTTTCTGATTTAACAAATGTTATCCAAACTGCCATAGCTTCACTAAGCTGTGGTAGTTTTCTATGTTGGCTATCAATGACTTTATAGCATTGATGTCTGTAAATTGTTGATTGATATATTATTTATGCTAACGCGAATTGAATTTATAAATTTTGGCTCGATATCCACTTTGGAATGTAACAACTTAGCAACAACAAAATGATTTCTTATCGTCACTCGAAAATAGCCTTTATTTTTTTCTCCTAAAAAAAAGTCTCTTAAATACTTGGTTGTGATGTTCTTTAATTCGTTAAAGAACAGATTTAGCTCTGATTTTAGAGTGAACATACAAGGAATGAGAGAAATAGGTATGAATCGTATTACATTGTGCGCGGCGGGTATCGCATTAGCGATCTCAGGCACGACAATAGCGGCACCAACGGCTCCAAGTGTTGATGTATATGGCTCCAATAATCTTCAGTTTTCTAAGATTCAGTTGGCGATGGAGACGACGTCTGGTTACAACCAGATGGTCAAGTATTTCGATGAGGCGGATATTACCGTTAAGTTTAATCAGTGGAGTGGCACGACGGGTGACACATACAAGGTTTACTTTGATGGTGTGCAAGTTGCAACAGGCCCAATTGCGGGCAGTCAAACTACAGCAAGCTTCAAATATGGTAAAGGCGGCCTTTATCAGATGACCATTGAAGCATGTGATGCAACGGGATGTAGCGTTAGCGCACCTGTTGAGGTGACTGTCGCTGATACCGATGGCTCACATTTGAAGCCATTAGCGATGAACATCGACCCAAACAATAAATCTTACAACACAGATCCAAACACAGTTGTTGGTACCTACTTTGTAGAGTGGGGGATCTATGGCCGTGACTATACAGTCGATAATCTACCAGCCGACAACCTGACTCATATACTTTATGGCTTTATACCAATTTGTGGACCGAATGAATCGGTTAAGTCGGTAGGCGGCAATAGTTACAATGCTTTGATGACAGCTTGTCAGGGAGTGCCTGATTATGAAGTTGTTATTCATGACCCTTGGGCAGCGTACCAGAAGAGCTTCCCTCAGGCTGGGCATGAATATAGCTCTCCTATCAAGGGCAACTACGCTATGTTGATGGCGCTTAAGCAGCGTAACCCAGATCTAAAAATCATCCCGTCAATCGGGGGGTGGACGCTTTCTGACCCATTTTTTGATTTTACCACTAAAGCCAACCGCGACACCTTTGTTGCTTCTGTTAAACGTTTCCTAAACACATGGAAATTTTACGATGGTGTCGACATTGACTGGGAATTCCCTGGCGGCGGCGGTGCGGCGGCTAATTTGGGTGATCCAGTCAATGATGGCCCAGCCTATATTGCATTGATGCAAGAGCTAAGAGCAATGCTCGATGAACTTGAAGCATCGACAGGCAGAACTTATGAACTCACCTCTGCCATTGGTGTGGGTTACGACAAGATTGAAGATGTGAACTATGCTGATGCGGTTCAATATATGGACTACATTTTCGCTATGACTTACGACTTCTACGGAGGTTGGAACAACGTTGTAGGTCATCAAACGGCGCTTTACTGTGGTAGCTTCATGCGTCCAGGTCAGTGTGATGGCACGGGTGTAGACGAAAATGGAGAACCGTATAAAGGTCCAGCTTACACGTCTGACAATGGTATTCAGCTTCTATTGGCACAAGGTGTACCTGCGAGCAAGCTAGTACTAGGCGCAGCAATGTATGGTCGAGGCTGGGAAGGCGTGACGCCAGACACCTTATCGGATCCAACTGATCCAATGACAGGTGTCGGGAACGGTAAACTTAAAGGTTCAACCGCTCAAGGCGTGTGGGAAGACGGTGTAATCGACTACAAAGGTGTGAAGTCTTTCATGCTTGGTGCTGATAATACAGGCATTAACGGCTTTGAGTATGGATATGATGCACAAGCTGAAGCCGCTTGGGTTTGGAACCGTACTACAGGTCAGCTGATCACATTCGATGATGACCGTTCTGTAAAAGCCAAAGGGGCTTATGTTCGTAGTCTAGGTCTTGCAGGCTTGTTCTCTTGGGAGATTGATGCAGATAACGGCGATATCCTTAATGCAATGCATGAAGGTTTAGCTGGTGGTCTACCAGTAAACCGTGCGCCTCAAGCAAGCGCTGGTGCGGATGTGATTGTTGTTGGTCCAGCAAATGTGACCTTGGATGGCAGTGCGTCAGCAGACTCAGATGGTACGATTGCGAGTTATCAATGGACACAAGTGTCTGGAGCGCCAGTGACACTTACTGGAGCGAACAGTGCGAGTGCAAGCTTCGCTGTGGCTGAAGTCACGCAGACAGAAACGCTTAGCTTTAAGCTTACAGTGACAGACAATGAAGGTGCGTCAGCTTCAGATACGGTTGTGGTTACCGTGAACTCGAAAGACGTTCCACCAGTGAACCAAGCGCCGGTAGCGGCAGTAACAGCGCCAGCAAATGTTAATGCGGGTGATGTTGTTGTGGTTGATGCCTCTGCTTCAACGGATGCTGACAACGATCCACTTACATATACTTGGGATGTACCAGCAGGTCTTAATGCAACAGTAAACGGGTCTAGCGTGACATTTACTGCGGCAGAATACACTGCGGACACATCACTTGCCTTTACTGTGACGGTTAGTGATGGAAAAGCAACATCAACGGCTTCTGCGACCGTTGTCGTGGCTAAGAAGTCAACAGGTGGAGAGCTATGTAGCAATCTTTGGGTTGATACAGCGGTATACAACGGCGGTGAGCAAGTTTCTTGGGCGGGTAAAGTTTGGGAAGCGAAATGGTGGACTCAAGGTGATAATCCATCACAGTCAGGCCAATGGGGCGTGTGGAAAGAAGTAGGTACGGCGAATTGCCCAACTAACTAATACCATTCGCTACAATGTAAAACTCTAACAAAAAGCCATTCGGGTTATCCGAATGGCTTTTTCTATTGGTTTAAACTGAGTCACTAATTAACCGCTCTAACCTTGCCTTGTTTGAGGTTGGTTAGAACTTCAGACTTAGGACCATCGGCAATTACACAGCCTTTTTCCATCACAATGACGCGGTCTACCACATCGAGCATCGATGTTTTATGAGTGATTAGAATCAGCGTCTCACTCGACTTCAATTGCGAAAGCTGCTGCTTGATGTGCATTTCAGAGCGGTTATCCATCGCACTAGTTGGCTCATCCAAAAGTAAGACGGGCGGACGACCCAGTAAAGAGCGAGCAATAGCCACTGCCTGACGTTGACCTCCAGAGAGTAACATACCGCCTTCACCCACTTGGCGCTCTAGTCCGGCGGGGTCTTGCTGCGTAAACACGGTGACACCCGCTCGGTTAGCGGCATCGAGTACATCTCTGTCGTCAGCAAGAGGACGACCTAGCGTGATGTTGTCACGTATGCTGCCATAAAAGAGCTGACTATCTTGCGGCACACAACCGATGTTTCTGCGAATATCAATATGGTGCAATTGTTCGATATCGGTATCATCGATTCGGACATGGCCCTCAGTAGGCTTATATAAACCCATGATCAAGCGCTCAAGGGTGGTTTTACCTGAACCAATACGACCAATAATAGCCACTTTTTCACCTGGGTTAATCGTCAGGCTTAAATCTCGAATAGAGGCAATCGGAGAGTCAGGGTAGTGGAATGTGACCTTATCTAGCTCGATCTTACCGTGAATAATTGGGCGGTGAATATAGCGTTTACCTTCCTCTTGTTCGTCTGGCATGGACATCACTTGCTCAATGATGGTCATCGATGATTTTGCTTGGTTGTAGCGAGTAGAAAGTAAAGATAGCTGAACCATAGGGCCGATTGCGCGACCACTGAGCATGGTAGCGGCGATGAGCCCACCCATAGTCAGTTCACCTTCGGAAATCAGATAAACACCGAGAATAATCATACCCACGTTAGAGGCTTGCTGAACAAATCCCGCAGTGTTTTGGATACCATCAGTGATACGGCGGCTCTTAATATTCCAGTTCGCCATATGAGCAACCGCTTCTTCCCAACGGAACTGGAACTGACTTTGTGCACCAAAAAGCTTGACCGTTTCAAGACCTGAAAGGCTCTCAATAAGGTTGGCGTATTTCTGAGACGCTAAACGTGAGCCCTCTTCGATGGTGTGTCTTAATGGACCTTGGATCAAGGCAGAGTAGATCACCAAAATCAGCACACCGACGATAGGGACGATGACCAAGTTACCTGCCATTAACCAAATCAGCACTAAGAACAGAATCGCAAAAGGCAAATCGATCAATGAACCAATGGTCGCAGAGGTGAAGAACTCGCGGATAGATTCAAACTCCTGAAGATGGCGTGCAAATGCACCGACCGAAGCAGGGCGAGCCTCCATACGAATCCCCATGACTTTACTAAACAGCTTAGATGAAATCAGTATGTCTGACTTCTTGCCCGCCACATCAATAAAGTAGCTACGCATTAACTTGAGAGTTAAGTCGAAGAGGAAGATAACAAAGATACCACTTGCCAGTACCCAAAGCGTTTCAAAAGCAAGGTTAGGCACCACCTTGTCATACACTAAGCGGGTAAACATAGGCGCTGCGACGGCAAATAGGTTGATTAAGATCGAGGCGATAAGTACATCGCGGTAGATCTTTTTCGATTGCCAAATCGTACCCCAGAACCAGTGCCCTTCACGGGTTTTAAGCACTTCTGGAGAGCGTTCATCGTAACGGAACTGTTTCTTTACTAAGAAGTAGCGACCAATATACAGTTGCTCAAGTTCGGCGATAGGGAGTGAAATCGGTACTAAACCTGACTCGCCAGTAACGATTTCCGCTTCTGTCTTGTCGTCATTAATGCTGTTGAGAACACAGGCATCGCCGCTTTTTAAGATCAACACAACGGGTAACACAAGCTGTGAAATCTCAGTGAGAGCAGATCGGTTCTCTTTTGCTACTAACCCGGCACGTTCCGCCGAACGTGGAAATAGGAAGGGTGTCAGCTTACCGTCTGACAGAGGCAAGCCATTTATGAGTGCCTCTGGAGAGTTCGCTAACCCGTAGTATCGACTGACGTAGATAAGTGAATTTAATAGCGGATCCTGCATGCTATACCTTTTGTTTATTATTTATCTACGATGAAGCCTTGGAAGACTTCAATAAAGTGCTCAGATAAGAAATCTAACTGAGTCTGAGTTTCGACACGTGAAGCGATAGTCTTGATGCCCAAGTTATGCGCTGTTCTCGAAATAGAGGTCAGAGTAAATTTCTGCTTCTCATCATCCAAGTGGTGAGTATAGAGATAATCTAGCTTCACATACGCAGGACGGAACTCGTTGATGTAGTCCAAAGATTGGAAGTTACGGCCATAGTTATCGACACCAAAATCTGCGCCTGCCCCGCGTACCGCATTACAGAAAAGCGCTGTGTGGTGCGGCGAGTTGATAAAGCAGTTTTCAGGAATCTCAAAATGCAGCAGTGAGGCAACTGACGAATGTTTGTTTAGCAATTGCGTCACCCAACGGATAAAGCTTGGCTGAGAGATACTGCTCTGCGCAATGTTGATCGCAACAGGTTCACTAAATTCGCCTGCTTCTAGTCGCTCGACAATCGCCTTAATCACATATTCGTCGAATAGGTGGCTAGCATTAAGCTGTTCTAAAGCAAACAGGTATTGATTGGCGCTGTAGCGTTCGCCATCTTTCTCAATCGCAGAGAAAACTTCGCGGTGATAAGCTTGCCCCCAACTGTTATTGGCAGCCTGAAAACGGAAGCTAAACCAATCATTGCTGATCGCTTCTTCCACCAAGGTTTTCCACTGCTGTTTACCCATTAGGTTGTCAGTGTCTTCTCCAGTCACATAACCGTAGTTAAGTTCTGGGTTTGACTTCGCATTGGCCAAAGCGTTATCAAGCATGGTGAGCAGTTCTGTCGAGTTTGTCGAAGCCTTGTTGAAAACCACACCCAACGACAAGTTGGCGGTCGCCATACCTGTTGGATCGGCGTTGATATCTTGCACGTATGTAACAATGCTCTCGGCAATCAACTTAAGCTCAGAATCATCGACATTTGGTAAGATAAAACCAAATTCCTCTGTAGAGATACGCGCTAGAGTGACATCTGGAGATGACATAGACACCTTCAAGTGATCTGCGAGCTCTCGAACCATACCATCACCCGCTTCATAGCCTTTCTCTTCATACAGTTCGCGAATGAAGCTAGCTTCCAGTATTGCAACACCGCCAATACCACCTTCGCCAATCCACGAGTTAAGCTGACTCATGTAGTACGCGCGGTTACCAAGTTGCGACACTGGGTCAATGTAGGCACGTTCACGAAGTTGCTGAGCTTCTTTTGCTTGTGCTTTGAAGGATTTCTCAAGTTGGGCGGACATGCTGTTAATGCCATCAACAACATAGATTAAGTCTTGTGTTGCTGGTCGAGGAAGTGGCTCGCCAAACTGATTGTTCGCGACTTGCTCCATTTTGCTTACGATAAGCTGCAAAGGGCGAAGCGCGCGTTTTAGGATGAAAGAGATAGAGAACAAACCAATCAGCATGATTATACAAAAAGCAATCACCAAGCGCTCAAATGCAAGCCATAGTTGGGTGTAGGCATCCCCAGGGTGGCTGACAATCTCGACTTCGGCTAGCTGCATCCATCCGCTCGTCACAACGCGTCGGTCGTGGATCTTTTCAAACAGGTTGAGGCGAGTGAACCATTTAGGCACATTGTTTGGCTTTATTGGATACGAGCGTAGAATCTCGTCTCCAGTATCAAGGAAGATCAAACGCACCACAGAATAACTACTTCCATCAAACAAGGCATTGATGACCGATTCCACGGCAACTTGGTCCTTGTTTTCTAAATACGGGGCTAACGCGAGACCGACCGTATTGATGGTGTTATTCACCTCAGAGCGCTGCTGTTGAATGAGGTTATTTCGAGTGGTGTTAAATTCGATGATAAACACCGAGATTAACAGCATCAAAATGACCGCAATCATACCTGCGACAAGTTGTTTATATAAAGTCATATTGCCTACTCATCATAATTGACTACTGGTTTATTTAGTTTGAGCGATTTCTCGCGCGCACGGAGGTCATTCCATAGGCTTAGCCTCGAAGACTTCCCTGCAAGTTGTCCCTGTTTCGACTTCATCAGCCATAGATTCTTACCGTTGAAACTGTATATAGGTAATAGATCTCGGCGTTTAGATGCACGTTTAATTTGTGGGTTGATGTTGTCGAGCAGAATCGGTTCTGCACTTGGCTTGGAGTAATAGGCCAAAACCATATGAAACTGATTTAATTCAATGGCTTTAACATACACCAAGCGGAGTTTTTTATCTGATACACCCAGTTCAAGAAGGGAAAAATACTTAGCGATGGTGAAGTCTTCACAGTCCCCTGCATTACTACCAAGGAACTCCAAAGGCGTCGCCCAGTAATCGTTTTTGCCCCATAGGTGAATATCGTTGACGAAATTGAGTTGATTGAAGAAGTTATTTACTTTGGTCAGCTTATCCCGTTCAGGGATCGACTTATACTGCGCCATCTCTTTACGCCACGTCTCGACACGGCGGCCGGCGCGATCACCGTAGGTTTTTCGGACAGCATCGACCCAGCGTTGCTCTTGGGTATTAAGAGCAAACGATGTGGTTGTGGCTAACAGCAGTACAGCAAAAGCAATCAGGCCGTTGGCAAACACGCGAACGTTCAAATTGTTTTCTCTGACTCTTTGTTCATCATGCAATCTATTCCTTTAGAGCATTGTTCTGCGCGCTAAGAATCGGCTTAAGCAGATATTCTAAAATGGTGCGTTTACCCGTAATGATGTCGACCGATGCGGTCATCCCCGGGATAATCGGTAGCGAGTTGTCTTTGTCTAGACTTGTCTCTTTAGTCCGTACTCGCACAAGATAGAAGCTATTTCCCTCTTCGTCGGTGGTTGTATCGGCGCTTATGTGTTCGAGCGTTCCCTCTAAACCACCGTATTTAGTGAAGTCATAAGCACTAAACTTAACGATAGTGTGAAGGTCCGGACGCAGAAACGCGATATCTTGAGGCGCGATTTTGGCTTCAACAAGTAGCGTGTCTTCGCTTGGTACAATTTCAACAATATCCATACCCGGTTGGATAACACCACCAACAGTGTTGACGTTGAGGGTTTTGACCGTGCCGGTCACAGGAGAGGTGACGATAGTACGGTTGACTCGGTCTTCTAAACCCACGGTTGATTCTGTGAGCGAAGAGAGTTTGTCTTGTGCTTGGTTTAGCTTCTCTTGTTGCTCTGAGCGGAACTTCTGCGCCGCATCAATGCGGCTAAGCATGGCTTCGCGAATCGCAGATTTAAGGACTGGAACCTTGAGTTCGCTAGAAGTCATCTCGCGGCGAGTATCGTTAACCTGACGCTGAAGTTTGAGCAGTTCAATTCTTGGTACGACACCTTCTTCAGCAAGCGGCTTAGTAATCTCAAGCTCTTTGTTGGCAAAGCGATAGCTCTCGCGTAAGTTTCTAACGCGAGCTTGGATTTCAACCAGATCTTGTTGCTTCTGTTTTACCTGTTGATCAAGTAGCGATATCTGGTTACGCAGATTATTTAAATCTTGGCGATACTCTGCGCGTTGGCGAGCGACTAGATTAGGTTGTGTTTCTTCGAGAATCGGGGGGAAGGCCAACTTGTTAAAGTTGAGTAGTACACTCTTTTGCCAGTTGGTTTCATCAAAATCTTCGTTGAGCTCTACACTCGTAATGGAAGCCGAGAGCTGTAAAACACTCGCCGTTAAGTTGGCGACTTGTTGTTCACGCTCACGGTAATCGGAACGGAAACGCGTATCGTCAATAAGCAATAGCTGCTGGCCTTTTTCAACCTTTTGGCCTTCACGGACAAGGATCTCTTTGACTAGACCACCTTCTAAGTTTTGTACTACTTGAATCTGAGAAGAAGGAACGACTTTACCTTGACCAACCGTGACCTTGTCGATTTCTGCCCAAGATGCCCATAAAGCGGCAAGCACAAAAAACAGCACCATGATCCACAGCATCACACGCGCACTATTCGGTGTGTTTAGTAAGAGTGCCGCTGTTTTGTCGTCGACATAGTCCAGTTCGTTCGGAGTAAGCTTGTCATAACCGCTCTTACTCATGGGTAGTCCTTATTATATAGAGTTATTCTATTGATTTTATTACTCATGACCCAAAATGTTAAGGATTTGCTGTCATATTTATTCTAGTAAAATAGTTAACTTAGATTTAATCGATGGTTTTTATAGAGTGTAGCGTTATCCGTTGCCTTGGGCTTGAGTTCTTATCATTAAGAGCGCACAATCGACAAAAAAATTTCGCCGAGGAGAAAAGATGGAACTTGATGATATTCGTCGCGAATACACAAAAGGTGGTTTGCGAAGAAAAGATTTGTTGTCAGACCCAGTTGCTCAATTCAATTTGTGGTTGAAGCAAGCGATTGATGCCAAGCTAACAGATCCAACAGCAATGACAGTGGCAACGGTGGATGAAACAGGTCAGCCTTTCCAACGAATAGTCTTGCTAAAAAACGTCGATGAGCAAGGATTTATATTCTATACCAACTTGGGTAGTCGTAAGGCGCAACAAATCGAGCACAATGCTAAGGTGAGCTTACATTTTCCTTGGCATCCGCTGGAAAGACAGGTCCATATTACTGGAGTTGCAGAAAAACTCAGTGCCGTCGAAAATATGAAGTATTTCTCTTCAAGACCTAAATCCAGTCAGCTTGCGGCGATTGCCAGTAAACAAAGCAGCCGCATTTCAGCACGTGGGGTTTTAGAAGGTAAGTTCCTAGAGCTTAAAAAGAAGTTTGAAGCAGGTGAAATCCCGGTACCAAGTTTCTGGGGAGGCTATCGTATTAGGCCAGAAAGCATCGAATTCTGGCAAGGAGGCGAACATCGACTTCATGACCGTTTCTTGTTTTCCAAAGATCACGAAGCGTGGCATATTGATCGCCTTGCTCCATAGTCAAAACGCCGCATTACGCGGCGTTTTCTGCATTAAGAGCAACGGAAATCTGAGTCTTTAACAAGGTTTCTGGGATGTAGGACCCGTAGCCTTGCTCAAGTGCCAGATCGATCAGATGAGCCTTAGAGTGAGCACCAAATTTGTGCCTAAGCCTAACGACATAGCTTTCCAATGTCTTGATCGATATCTTCATTATTTTCGCGATATAGCTTGGCTTTTTCCCATACAACAATAGAAACAGTGCTTCAGATTCTCTAGAGGTCAGTTTACTGTTTAAGGTGCTGGTTGGTGGCGTATCACCTGCTAACGTTTCATTTGATGTGAGTCCAGTCGCTCGACATATCCAGTGGCTCACTTCTAAAATCGCTGTGTTCGACAACTCTTGGCCATAAAATATGGTGCCTTGTACCTGCCCACTGTCGTCTAGCCAAGGGGTCTTAGTAAAGATGTGCGCACGCCAACTACCATCAGGGTAGGGGTGAATATCTAAGATCTTAAGTTGGGCCTTGTTCTCTATGACATATCGGTCTTGGCGCACGAAATCAGCAGCACAACGAGAGGTTGGGCTTGGCATTTGGCTATCCGACAAACCACTACACTGGCTCGACTGCGTAAAGCCGATAAGCTTAGCGTAGGCATCGTTGGCGTAAACAAAAACAGAATTGAGGTCTTTACAGCCCCAATAGCCGGGGAGTTGATTGAATAGAGAGGCTTGTTGTTCGTTCACTTATCAATATAAATCTTATAAAACAGAACGAATATCATATCAGACTTAAATATTCTGTACGATAAAAAATGCCAGGCACCATACGATGACTGGCAAACACAAGAAATAATCTTGTCGACGTGTAGAAGAGGTTCTATGAACTCAGTGATTCACTGAGTATAGACGTATCAATAGATACTGAGTTAGGTAATACAACCTGACTCGTTAGTTGTCATATCTCTTTGATAGTAATAAAAAAGGGGGGAAATCCCCCCTTTAGACTGGTTAGTTGATGTCTCGGACGACGCGGAAACCGAGGTAGTTTGCCGCTTCAAAGGTAGATAAGAACAGTTGCTTATCAGAAGCCGCCATTTCAGGGGAAAAATTCCAAGCGCCACCTTTTGCGATACCTTTAGGGCTGCTTGTCCATTGCCAAACGTTGCCCACTACATCATAGAGACCAAGTTGGTTTGGCTTAAAGGCACTGACTGGCGATGTGCTCGCGTTAGACCACGGAGTACCACTCCAACCGGTATTGGCTTCACCTGAGATGAAGGCGTCGCCCCACCAATATTTATCTTGGCTACCAGCGCGTGCAGCAACTTCCCACTCTTCTTCAGTAGGTAGACGATAAGCCGCGCCTGTCTGCTTGCGTAGCCAATTCGCATACGACTTGGCATCGTTTTGGCTGACACAAACCACAGGAGAGTTCGGGTACTGCTTAAAGCCAGGATCACGCCAGCTTGCTTTAGATACAGGAGTAACTTCACCATTCACAAGTGCAGTACAGGTGTTTTTAAGTTCTGCATCCGTTTGGTAATTGGTGTGCTCGACAAAGGTAGCAAATTGACTCACCGTTACAGGAGTCGCGCCAATGCCGAAAGCATGATCAAGGAATACTTGTTTCGAAGCGTTTTCCCCCGTGAAGTATTTTCCTTGTAAAATAGCAATCATTTCAGGTGCTTGACCATCATTTGCCATACCGTCAGCAAACTTACTACCCGCTCGAAGTGGGTTTGACTTTTCTTTTAAAACTGCTCGAATGGCAGTGTCTGACTTTACTGATACTTGCTGGGTAAAAGCTTTGTAGCCTTCTTTTTGTACGGTAATGTCGTGAAGACCGATAGGCAGCATAATTTCAACGGGTGTACTACCGTAGGAAACGCCATCGATATAAACACTGTCGTTGAACTGATTAGAACGTACCGCAAGTGTTACCCATGCCATTTCTTGGTCAGCTTGCAGCTCTCGTGACGCGCCAGGTGCGAAACAGTACTGAGTGTCAACCTGCAATAAGTCACATGCTGCTCTCGCTTTAGGGCGTGATTCAAGCTCAACATCCATGATAGTGCGATAACGGACACCATCGTAGAAACCGGCTTGCTTAGTCACATGTTTAATCACATGGATATTAAGAGATGTGTCATTGATATTGCGCTTAACCAGACCACTTTCGCTAGTTTGTTCGGCAATTTCAGCTCTAAACTGTTTGACGGCTTTTTGCAGAGCAAGCTCTTTAGTTTGCTGGTCACATTGCGAAAGCGTAAGCGAAGGCTGGCATCGGTTAGTAAAGCTAACGGAAATCTGCTGCGGTTGTTTCAGCTCAGCCCTAAGCTGCTCAACTCTCGCACGAATCTTGTCTTCGTCTAAACTAGCGATCTTTTGTTCAATAGCTTCAAGCTCAGCTTGGCGAGTTGCAAAGACATTGCGTATTTCTACCAGCTCTTGCTCAGTCGACAAGCGTGCTTTTTGGTTCTGTTTAACCGCCGACCACGCATCTTGGTAAGCTTTTTGTGATGCAGCAAGATCAATGTTTGGATCGTCAATCATGCGTTGGTAAGCATTTTCTAGCTTACTTTTCGCGTTAGTGAACGCGTCATCCAAAGACTTGGCCTTTTGTTCAAGAGAGTCCAATTCTGATTTCTTGCTATCTAGCAGCGCTTGCTGCTGTTCTTTCGCTTCTAGCGCAGCTTTTAACTCATCGTGTGTAGTGAAGAGTTGGTCATCAATCTGAACCAATGTCTTCGGCGCTTCTTCTGCTACCACAGGAGAGAGAAGCAAACACGGAGATAATGCTAACAAAAGGGCTGGTAAACCTGGGCGCATGTCTTTCTTCTACATCTAATTATTGATTAATTGGCTTATTTTAAACGAAAACGCCACTTTGTCTTAAGTTATCCTTTAATAACTTAGGATCAAAATGGCGTTTTTAGCTCAATCTTGTGAATTCAGCATGAATTTCAAGCGTTATCCACTCGGACGTAGCTTAACCCAAACCGTGTCATTCGCATTCACACTGATTTCGCGGTTGTAGGTTTCGTACCCACTTTTCGATACGGTTACTTGGTGCTGGCCACGTGGAAGAACAACTTCTACTGGAGTGCTACCGTAATTGATACCGTTGATAACAACTGCATCGTCGTACTGATCAGAACGAACGGTTATGTTTACCCAGTTCTTATCGTTCTTTTTGGTTTTTGCTGCTTGCTCGCCTTTCAAGCAGTAGCGAGAAGAAACATTGAGCAGCTTACATGCCGCTGAAGCTTCTGGTCGAGCTTGAAGTTGAGACTGCATTTGCGTGAAGTAACTATTGTTACCTTCAAAACCAGAACGGATGATTTGGCTTTCCTGAACATGTACGTTTAGCTGAACACCTTTAGCATTTTGCTTGGCTAAGTTCGACTCAGTTAATCGATCCATTAACTTAGCTTTAAACGCTTTCACCGCTTTCTGCTTAGTTAAGTATTGGCCTTGGCTAGTACATTCGCCCAATGTCATGGTCGAAGAACAGGTCGTTTTGAAACTCGTTTCTAGCACATCGCTTTCACGGAGCTCTGCGGCAATACGCTTCACACGTGCTTCCACTTTTTGCTCTTGCAGGTAAGAAAGCTCAGAGTTGAGTCGTGCCTGTTTCTGCTTAATTTGCGAAAGGCGCATTTCACTTTCTGTGATGGCTTGCTGGTTCTCAAGCAGAGAAGACTGGTTTTCTTTCACTTCAGACCATGCGTCCTGATAGGCCTTCTGGAAAGAAACTAAGTCGATGTCTGGATCATCTAAAAGACGGTTATACTGTTTGTCCAGTGCCGACTTGGTTCGATTACGCTTAGCGTTGAGCTCTTGCTCACTACGCTTAAGTTTACTCTTATCATTCTGAAGTTGTTGGAGGCGTTCAGCTTCAGAGTCGAACTCTGTAGCCATAGTACCCATTTCCGCTTCTTTATTTTCTAATTTACTCTCGATTTCAGCGACAGGATCAGCCTGTACATTTTCATCTGCAAAAATCGAAGTCGAAACCCAAAGAGGGCTTAGCGCAAGCAAAAGCGCTGGGATGCGACGTATGATCATAAGTCCCTGCAACAATTAACGTTTAAATTACCAAAGTAAAATATTTAAACCCAGTACATGTTCGAATCGATATGTACCTTAAAATAGGAAAAAGACAAACTTTTGACAGTCCATTGCTAAGGTGCCTTGCAAAGGTCTATTTCTTCCATTTATTCCTCTCCATTTCTAGAGAGTCTGACCTAAGCTTATCATAAATCGAGATAAACTTATCCATTACCTAATCCATTTTGGGCGCATTGAAGAAATATGCAAGTAAAGAATCTTGATCGATTAGAGGTAAAATGGATAGAAGTGACATAAGCCGTAATTTATGTGCACTTGATCATTCTTCCAGTAGGCTGGATGATGATTTTTTCAACAACTGGAAACCGAGTCAGAGACGAGCCTTACTGAGCAAAATGCAACCTATTTGATAAATTATCAATAGGAATTTCGAGTTGAATCACTTTTGGTATACCATGAACATTCCGCCACCAAATACACTAGTGGACCGCTATGTCTTCACCCTTTAAGTCAGAAAATAAACCATCAGCTGCCAAAGATTTGTCGCCTTTGCCTGCGCAATTGGTCACTTTGCCATCTTATATGGATTGTCATGACCATAATTACACGCAAGTGGTGATTGGATTGAAAGGAAAAGCGGAGTTCGAAGTCAGTGGCTACGGTAATTTGGTGGGACCCGGTCAAGGCTGTGTGGTGACTTCTGGGACGGGTCATGCTTTTGGTAGCGTATTGGATCAATCGGATATCTTAGTGCTCAATATGCCGTTGCCTAAAGACGATGATCCTTTGTTGTTACAAAGGCTGAACGACCTGAATCAAAAGGATACCTACTTTCAGCTCGACAGCCAGATTCAAAAGTTGATTCAAATGCTGGTAGCGGAAATGCAGTCTAGCCCAGATGACCTTCTGCTAAGCCGAGCCTGTAACGATACGGTTGTTGCGCTGTTGCAGCGCCACATGTCAGCGTTTACTAGTATTCGACGAGATTCGCGTTTTGATTTAGAGGCGATCGATCGTTATATCGAGCAACATCTAAGTCAAAAAATCTCCGTCACGCAGCTTGCTGGCAGTGTGTTCCTTGGAGAGAGCCAGTTTCACTCGTTGTTTAAAGAGCAAATGGGCATCACTCCCCATCAATACGTATTGGGCAAACGCATTGATATGGCTAAGCAGTTGATAGAGCAAGGTCATCTCACTTTAGGTCAAGTGGCCGAATTTACCGGATTCTCCGGCCAAAGTGCCTTCACACACACCTTTTCTCGCCTACAAGGCATGTCGCCGTCTCTGTACAAGAAACAATTTGGTTAAAGAAGATAACTTTAACCATATATTATTTTGCTTATTTGCATGTGACTCTGTATTTGTTTTGTTAATAATCAGAGTTTTTAGCAAAAAACTCGGAGTTTTTGACAAGTAATCTTCTCGGGCTCAAAATACACTGCAAGCCATTGTAGGAAACCTGAACTGATTTCAGGTGTGAGATTGAGGAAAACGCATGTTTACAGCGACTGACGTGTTAAATGCTGAGTTTGTTGAGCAACCGCTTAACAAGCTTTGGTCGTTGATCTCTCCACTATACATGGTGGATGAATCACAATGGCTTAATCAATTGTTGCCATTAGCAATGCCAAGCGATGGCGAAAAAGAACAAATTGCGGCCAAGACGACCCAACTTATTGAAGCGATACGAGCGGATAAAAAGTCGATTCAGATGATCGATGCTCTACTGCTTGAATACAGCCTTGATACGCAAGAAGGTATCTTGCTGATGTGTTTGGCAGAAGCGTTGATGCGTATCCCAGATTCAGCAACGGCTGACGCACTGATTCGAGACAAATTGACTGTTGCGGATTGGAAATCTCATCTTAAGAATTCAGACTCTGTGTTTGTTAACGCCTCGACATGGGGATTAATGTTGACAGGCAAAGTTGTTGGTCTCTCTGAAAACGAATCTCAGAGCCCAGTGAGTGCGGTTAACCGTCTAGTGAATAAAATGTCTGAGCCTGTGATCCGTAAAGCGATGCACCAGGCAATGAAAGTGATGGGGCACCAATTTGTACTTGGACGCAGCATTGCGGAAGCGCAAAAAAATGGTCGCCCAATGCGCGACAAAGGCTTCACCTATTCTTATGACATGCTAGGTGAAGCGGCACTAACAACCGCTGACGCTAACAAGTACTTTAAAGATTACCTCATGGCGATTGAAGCCGTAGGGCGTGACAATTACGGATTGGATACTAGCCCAGCGCCATCGGTTTCGATCAAGCTATCTGCACTTCATCCACGTTACGAAGTTGCCAATGAAGAGCGCGTACTGACTGAGCTCTATGACACGCTGCAGCAGTTACTTCGCCGTGCGGTTGAGCTTGATGTTGCAATTACCATTGATGCAGAAGAAGCTGACCGACTTGAGCTTTCTCTAAAACTGTTTGAAAAAGTGTATCGCAGCGAACTAGTTAAAGGCTGGGGTAAGTTTGGCCTGGTGATTCAAGCCTACTCGAAACGTGCTTTGCCTGTTCTAGTTTGGATCAATGGTCTAGCAAAAGAACAGGGTGACCTGATTCCACTTCGCCTTGTAAAAGGTGCCTACTGGGACAGTGAAATCAAGTGGTCACAACAAGCGGGTTACACTAACTATCCAGTTTATACTCGTAAAGAAGCGACAGACGTAGCATATCTAGCCTGCGCGCGCTTCCTACTGAGCGACAATGTTCGCGGTAATATCTTCCCACAGTTTGCTAGCCACAATGCTCAGACTGTGACTTCAATTGCGGTCATGGCAGAACACAAAGATTTTGAATTCCAACGTCTGCACGGTATGGGGGATTCCCTGTACAACCACGCGATGGAAGCTTACCAACAGTCAGTTCGTATTTATGCGCCAGTTGGTAGCCATAAAGACCTGCTTCCTTACCTGGTACGTCGATTACTAGAAAACGGCGCTAACAGCTCTTTCGTACATCGATTGGTCGATGCACGCTGTCCTGTAGAGACGTTGACCCAGCATCCAGTTGATATGCTAAATGCGTTTGAAACGCTAAACAATGCCAGTATCCCACTGCCAACTGACGTGTTCCCTGAGCGCAAGAACTCACTTGGCATCAACGTTGATATTGAAAGTGAAGCGAAGCCGTTTGAGCATGAAGTGGAAAGCTTCTTGAACAAAAACTGGACGGCTGGGCCGATCATTAATGGCGAGTTCTTTGCCGAAAGCATGATCAAGGAAAACATCAACACAGAATTGGTAACGGCGCCTTACGACAGACGTATCCATGTCGGTCAGGTGGCTTTTGCTACCCTTGATCATGTTTCCGCTGCCATTGAAGGTGCAGAGCAAGCATTTAGTGCATGGCAATCGAGTCCAAAATCTCAACGTGCTGAAAAACTGGATACTTTAGCCGACTTACTTGAAGAGCACTTAGCAGAACTGGTTGCTATCTGTCATCAAGAGGCAGGTAAGACGATTCATGACAGCATTGATGAAGTTCGTGAAGCGGTAGACTTCTGTCGTTACTACGCTAAACAAGTCGATGCACTTGGCGAACTGGCAGTGAAAGGCTTTGATGGTCAAAGTCGCGTTGTTACTCGTCAAGGACGTGGTGTCTTTGTTTGTATTAGCCCTTGGAACTTCCCGTTGGCGATTTTCCTTGGACAAGTGACCGCTGCTCTTGTTTCTGGAAACACGGTTGTTGCTAAGCCTGCGGAGCAAACCAGTTTAATCGCAGCTCGCGCTGTAGAACTTATGCTAGATGCAGGTTTCCCGGCAGGCACAATCCAACTACTTCCTGGCCGTGGCGCAGAAATTGGCTCAGCATTGACCTCGCACTCTGCAATTGCAGGTGTCGCGTTTACAGGCTCAACCGCAACCGCACAGCGAATTAACCAAACCTTGGCCGAACGTGATGCAGCGCCAGTGCCATTTATCGCTGAAACTGGTGGTCAAAATGCGATGATCGTTGATAGTACTGCGCTACCAGAGCAAGTGGTTCGTGATGTTATTCGTTCTGCTTTCGCTTCCGCGGGTCAGCGCTGTAGTGCACTGCGCGTTCTCTATGTTCAGGAAGATATCGCTGATCGTATCGTTGCCCTTATTCAAGGTGCGATGCAGGAATTGAGCGTAGGCAAGCCTTATCTTCATTCTACTGATGTTGGTCCAGTTATCGATCAGACGGCTAAAACGAAACTGCTTCAGCACATTGAGCGAATGAGCAGCAGTGAAAAGAAAGTCGCTCAGCTTGCGTTGTCTGAAGAGCATGAACACGGAGACTTTGTTGCTCCTACTGCTTTTGAAATTGGTGATATCTCTTGTCTTGAAGAAGAGCAGTTTGGACCTATCTTGCACATCGTTCGTTTTAAAGCGAGTGAGTTGCACCAGATTGTTGACAAGATCAATACCACTGGATTTGGTTTGACGATGGGCATTCACAGTCGTAACGAAACGACCTATCGCTGGATCGAAAAGCACGCTCGCGTAGGTAACTGTTACATCAACCGAGATCAAGTTGGTGCTGTGGTTGGTGTTCAGCCGTTTGGCGGTCAAGGTTTATCTGGCACGGGTCCTAAAGCTGGCGGTCCACACTACCTGTACCGTTTTACCCAAACACAATTTTCTTAATTGAGTGAGCAAGGAGAATAATCATGGTTCATCAAGTAACTCGTTTTTCTGACGCTTTCTCTGCATGGGAAAACTGGAACTTAACTAATTTTGATTCTAAGAGTGAGTGTTTGCTCGCTTTTAAACAGGCTTTACAACAAGTTCAGCCTGAGTTGGCTTCTGTTGTTTCTTACCATATTGAACAGGCTTCAGCACTGCTTGCTGAGACGCATCAATTGGTTGGTCCAACAGGTGAAACCAACGAATTGTACACCGCAGGTCGTGGTGTAGCTCTTGTGATTCAGGACGATACACGAGAGCAGGCAAAGCTAGCGGTAGTCGCGCAAATCAGCGCAGCACTTATCGCGGGTAACAGCATCATCTTATGCAGTGATGATGCTGAGCTATGTCAATCATTAGAAGCTGCTTACCTGCAGTCTTCGTTGCCGACTAACCTAGTACAGTTTGCTGCGCTTGATGCTTATCATCAACTGTTGGAATCGGATGTACGCAGTATTGGTTATGTTGGTAACACTGAGGTTGAAAGGACAATCAACCGACAACTCGCCAAACGTTCAGGTGCGATTGTAAGCCTGACGTCTGAAACGGATTTTGTGAGCCTATCGGTGGCACACGATCCCCATCTAGCGCTTCGTTTTATTACTGAGCGCACTAGAACAATAAATATAACAGCAGTGGGTGGTAACGCGACCTTGCTCGAACTAGGAAGCGAAACCCACTAATCTTCATTGATTTGCCCCCGTTTAGCGGGGGCATTCAGGGAAGGCGATCTTTTAAAAGAGGACAAATCACATGGAAAATAGCTTTGCTATTACAACCACGTTTATTGCGTATCTGATACTAATGCTGGCCATTGGTGTTATCGCTTACCAGCGAACGAAAAGCTCAAGCGATTACTTCTTGGGTGGCCGCTCACTAGGCCCTTGGCCTGCGGCATTGTCAGCAGGTGCTTCTGATATGAGTGGTTGGCTTCTACTTGGTCTGCCAGGCTATGCTTATGCAGCGGGTATCGAAGCGTTCTGGCTAGCAGGTGGTCTACTTGTAGGTACTTGGTTGAACTGGCTAATTAACGCAAAACGTCTACGTACGTACAGTATTACGACCGATGCGCTAACACTACCAGAATTCCTATCTCGTCGTTTCAACGATAATTCAAAACTGATTCAGGTAATTTCTGCTTTCTTCATTCTTTTATTCTTCCTTTTCTACACGAGCTCAGGCTTGGTAGCTGGCGGTAAATTGTTTGAGACAGTATTTGGTTTAGATTACACAACGGCAGTTATCATCGGTACAGTGTGTGTTGTTTCTTACACGCTATTTGGTGGTTTCCTTGCGGTATCTTGGACTGACTTGGTTCAAGGTCTACTGATGGCAGCGGCGCTATTAATTGTACCGATTGCAGCGATGGAAGGTGGTTTTGGTCAACTAGGTAATGACTTAGCTGCGATCAACCCTGAACTGCTGACACTGTGGGATGATTCAAAAGGTGAGCCACTTTCAGCAATTGCGATTATCTCGCTTGTTGCTTGGGGTTTAGGTTACTTTGGTCAGCCTCATATCCTTGCGCGTTTCAAAGCATCTCGCTCAAATAAAGATCTAACAACTGCACGCCGAATTGCAGTAATTTGGACCGCGCTATCTATGGTCGGTGCAATGCTCGTTGGTCTAGTTGGTCTTGTGTATGTCACTAACTCTGGTGTGAGCGTTGATGACGGCGAGAAAATCTTCATGTTGCTGGTTAACTCGCTATTCCACCCAGTGATTGCCGGTATCTTACTTGCTGCGATTCTGGCGGCTGTAATGAGTACCGCAGATTCACAACTACTGGTTTCGTCGTCTGCTCTAGCGGAAGACTTCTACAAGCAAGTATTTAAGAAAGATGCGAGCTCTGAAGAGATCGTCATGGTTGGCCGTGTTGCCGTTATCGGTATCTCGGTTGTAGCACTTGTTCTTGCTATGACACCTGACAGCTCTGTACTTGGTCTGGTTTCTTACGCGTGGGCTGGTTTTGGTGCTGCGTTTGGTCCTGCTCTTGTACTTAGCTTGTACTGGGAACGCATGAACCGCAATGGTGCTCTAGCAGGTATTCTTGTTGGTGGTATTACCATCGTAGTATGGAAACAGCTATCAGGTGGTTGGTTCGATGTGTACGAAATCGTACCGGGAATCATCTTCTCTGCTATCGCGATTATCGCTATTAGCCTAATGACAGGTGAGCCAGAAGAGTCGGTGAAAGCACAGCACGCTAAGTTTAAGAAGCAGCTGACTGAACTTGACTAGTTCGCGAATGTTTTAGTAAAAAGCCCCGAAGTTCGGGGCTTTTTTCGTATAGAAGCAGTTAATCTGGCTATTTATTGAACTTACCTCACGTTTTCTAAACTAATGTTTGAATTAAATGAACTCTCGCTTCCACAATGTGTCGATTATCAATAGCGCGAACTTTTTAAGGAGAGAAGAAAATGCCACATATGCACTGCCACTGCTGCGGAAAAAGCACAGCACATAAGATCGTGATGAAACGTTGCGAAGTTCAACATGATTCGGTAGTAAAAAGTATGGCGTGTTTCTTCTCGACTCTGTTCCAAGGTGCGCACTATGTCAAAATGGAAAAACAGGCTTTTTGCCGAGTTTGTAACAGCCAGTCTGAAGTGATTACCTCGCAAGAAACTTTTTCAGATGTGAAAATCGCATAACTTCACAAAAACTTTATCCCAACTTCACCTAGGTATCAGTGCCGTAACGCTTTTGGCTTAAAATAGCTGTACGTTGTTGTCACTTACTATGAGCGATAAATGGATTTAGATCGAATCGACCGAGAAATTCTTCGCGCCTTGAACCTCAAAGGTCGGCTACCTATTGTTGAACTTGCTAAGCAAGTAAACCTCACTACTTCTCCCTGCTCCGACCGTGTAAAACGTTTAGAAAAAGAAGGTTATATCACCGGCTATCACGCCGAATTAAACCCTGAAAAACTGGGTTTGGACGTTCAGGTTTTTATTCATATCAGACTGGATCAAACGAGCTTCTCTATATTTGAAAAATTCGCTCAAGCTGTTGCCGATATGCCTGAGATTGAGGAGTGTTACTCTCTATCTGGGGACTTTGACACCATGATTAAGGTGAGAGTTAAAGATATGAAGGCTTATCAAAACTTTATGTCGACGAAACTTGGCACTTTACCTGGTGTGATCCAAACCCGAAGTGAAGTGGTGATTGAAGAGCATAAGACCAGCTTTGGGGTTAATGCTGACCTGATTTCCAAACTATAAAAAAGGGAAGCGACGCTTCCCTTATTGAATCTAACTGTGTTTTACGCGACAAATGATGACGCCACACCAATCAGTCCACCAAAGACACCGCCCCAGACAACCAGCCAGCCTAAGTGCTCTTTAATCATCTTTTGCACCATTTCTTTGACGAGTTTAGGCGTTAACTCGCTTAGGCGTTGATCGATAATGTTTTCCACGTTGGTTCGTATTTCATCCATCATTGCAGGCGCTTCAAACTGCTCTTTTAAAGCCTCTTTGATGGTGTCACTTTGGCTCATATCAACAATAGCTTCTTTCATCTTATCGACAAACGGCTGCTTCATTGGCTGAAGGGCTTCTGTACCGCCAAACATCGCCAACATACCGCCGAACTGAGAGTTCGCAATGACGTCAACTAGTGAGTCGAATGTCGGGTTAAAGTCGATCTTCTCGATCACTGGCTCAAGGTTAAGTGACTTACCTCCAGCCATTTCTTTGCTCAAAAACTTATCGATGTTTTCTTGAGTGAAAAACTGTTCCATCATCAGGTTCTTAATCGCCGCTTTAAACTCTTCGAAACGAGCTGGAATCACACCGGAGCCATACAAGCCGGGCACTTTCTCGAACAACATATGAATGGCTAACCAGTTGGTGATAGCGCCTGAGAAAGCGAATAAACCGGCATAAAAAGCGACTTGATTATCCGCCTGATGGCCTCCGGCTAGGAGTGCGAGCGCGATGATGTTGGTAAGTAAACTTTTGTTCATGGAGAAAATTGGGTGATTAACTGACAATGGAGCGCAGTATATAACAACTCGATCCTTGAGTGACACTGATTTGCCAAGATAAACGACCCCCAGAATTCAGTGTTATTTCTCTTCCGTGGCAACAATCGCTTGCTTGATGTGCTCTGGAATCGTCGCTTTGGTTTGGTTCTTAAAATCAAACATAACGCAAGTGGCGGTTCCAACGGTGGTTACTTTGCCGACCTTTTTGCTGACGACAAGGTATTCCATCGTAAAGCGGTCATCCTTTAGCTCTGATACTCTAGAGCCAATCAGTAAGGTATCAGGGTAAGTCACAGGTATTTTATAGCGACAATCGGTGTGCCCTAGTACAGGGCCAATATGATGCGTTTTGAGATCGACCAGCAGTTCGATTTTTTTGAAATAGTCCAGACGTGCTGTTTCGAAGTAGCGAAAATAAACCGCGTTATTGACGTGTTGAAGGGCATCCATTTCACCCCATGCAACAGGTACTTCAGTGACGATAGGGTAGTCGGCGAGTAGCTCTTCCATGTTCATTCTCCATTGATGTCGAGCAAATAGTCTAAATCGAACAGAGGATAAAGTGTTATTGATGTTATCAAATTGTGATCAGAAAAGATTTCACATCAAATATACTTGACTCATTTAAGTCAAATGATGCAAATCTCCAGTTCTCCAGTTCTCCAGTTCTCCAGTTCTCCAGTTCTCCAGTTCTCTAGTTCTCATACGGCACATCATCAAGTCGCCACATTTTTAGGGTATGACTGACATCGAGGCACTTTCCTAGCAAAATCTGGTATTTAGGGTCGTACGGCTCTCCGATGTAGGTTGTCCGTATGAGTTCGCCTGTTTTCATATCCACCTGAGTGACGGTTCTACCTTTGAAGTTTTGCAACAAGATAAATTGTTCGCTTTCGTAGACGAGTTGCTCTTTATAGAACCAAAACGAGTCTTCGGTATGCAGTAGCTTACATTTTAGAGGAAGTGATGAAGAGTGTTGCGCTGAGCTTGGGTTGGTCAACAGCAGCACATACAGTAATAAAGTGCTCATTTCGCCGTCCTTATCCCACCAAAAAGTTAAGTTAAGTATAGGTAAGGGAGTCGAAGTTAGCTGAGAGTTTTATTGAGGCAAAAATAAAGGGCATTGAAGCCCTTTATTTAGGTAAAGCACCAGTTATTGAGTTCGATAGCTTTTCAATATGTCTGCAAGCGAAACCGAAGCCTGCGTTAGGTTAGCGACACCAGCAGAGGATTGCTCAGCCACATTGCGGATGGTATTGGATTGTGTGCGAATATCACTCAGCTCTGTCGCAATATCGTTTGCTACAGCGCTTTGTTCTTCCGCCGAGGTTGAGATCTGAATGCTCATATCCATCAGAGAGCGCGCCGATTCAGAAATAGACTGTACGTCATTGCCGATATCCGCGACTAAGTCACTGCTCGTTTGCGCTTGGCTAACAGTCTGTTCCGTAATAGACGCAATACTGTGAGTCTCAGATTGCAGCTTTTCAATCATGGATTGAATTTCAACCGTAGCAGATTGGGTACGGCTTGCTAAGGTGCGAACTTCGTCGGCTACAACCGCAAACCCGCGACCTTGTTCACCCGCACGTGCTGCTTCAATTGCTGCATTAAGTGCTAGAAGGTTGGTCTGCTCAGAAATCGCGTTAATGGTGGTAATTACTTCATTAATCTGTGTGGTATTTTCCGTCAGGCTTGCCACTGACTCAGAAGCTTTACCAATGTAATCGGAGAGTCGAGAGATTTCGCTGATCGCTGACTGAACACGAGTGTGACTCTGTTCGATATGCTGGGCATCATTCTCTGTTTGCGAAGTGGCTTGCTGAGAAATGTTAGACACCTCTTTAGCGGAAGCCGTCATCTCTTCCATCGCCGTGGCAACAGAATCTAATGACGCGTATTGCTGGCTAATTTGGGTTTCACTTAGTTTCATCTCTTGTTCAAAAGAGGATGAAGTCTCACTTAAGGTCGTCGCATTCTCTTTCACAGTAACAACCAGTTCGGTCAGAGTATCCATCGCTTTATCCAGCGCGCAGCCTATCGTACCGAATTCGTCTCGCCCAGGATGGAAACCTAAGCGTGAGGTTAAATCCCCTTCACCAATACGTTGCGTTGTCGTGTATAGCACCCAAAGCGCACCACCGAGGAAAGTGGCCACCCAATAACAGAAAATGGCAAACGGAATCACCCAAAGGAAGCTTAATGCAAAACTGGTTAGTGCTTGTGACTTCGCTGCTTGTACTAGGCTCTTGTTGTTGAGCACAAGTTGATAGGCTTGACCGCTTGGAGCCTGCGCGGTCACTGTTGCGATACCATCATTGTATTGAGGTTTGTTTACCGAACTCGTCGCTGAGACGTTTGGCAGTTGCAAAATACTCTCTGGAGAGCCAACGCTTAATATCCCTTTAAGTTGGTGCTCTGCCGCCTGAATTGTTTGCTGCTCTAATGCATTTGTCTCTTGGTAATATCTGCCACCCGCAATCGCTGCTACTGCAATTAGGAACAAGGCAAATATTACCCACATCTTGTCATTGATGGACATCTTGATAAACAAGCGGTCTATCGTTCGAAATTCAACTTCTTTCATATCAGGATTCCTACACCGTCAATACCAAATGGCTTATCTGTCATTTTGTAAAAATATGTTTATAAATTTATCGGTCTGAGGTGAAGAATTATGAGTTGCTTGTCGCACTAATTTGTAATCATAATTTGTGTTTATTCTATTTATGTGACAATGATCGATATTCACTGGGTGATTATCCCAGTCAAACAATGGACTCACTGATGAGTGAGTCGAGTTTCGAGAGTGTTTTTATGTCGGCTTGATTCTTGCTGTAGCGATTAGCAACGATGATGAGTGGAGTAATCATGGAAATAAAAACCGGTCAGTTAGACCACCCAGCAATTCTTGAGTTGCTAGAAGAGCACCTTGCCGATATGAATGCGACATCTCCTCCTGAAAGTGTGCATGCGTTGGATGTGAGCTCGCTACAAGATGAGAGCGTAACATTTTGGAGTGGATGGAAAGCCGATAAACTTATGGGCTGCGCCGCGATTAAACGTTTGGACGCTAATCATGCTGAAATCAAGTCCATGCGGACTTCGAGTGCGGCGAGAAATCAGGGTGTCGCCTCATTTTTGCTACAGCATGCATTGGACTTTGCACGGCAAGAGGGCTTTACTAGAGTCAGTCTGGAAACGGGCTCAATGGGATTTTTTGCTCCCGCAAGAGCACTCTATGCGAAGCACGGTTTTCACTATTGCAAGCCATTTGGTGACTACACGCTAGATCCAAACAGTCAATTTATGACTTTAGAACTATATAGTTAGGAGCAAGAGCCCCTAACTCTGTTCAACCGCTTTCGGACGTTGAAACATCTGTCGAGGTGAGAACCCTGTCACCATCATGGTGCCACTTAGCACCAAAGTGGTGCCAACGATAGTGTTCCAGCCTATCGGTTCATCTAAGATCAGTGTTCCCCACAAAATACCAAATACAGGGATTAAGAAGGTGACAGACAGAGCAGAGGCGGCACCTTCGTCGGCAACTAGCCTGAAATAGAGTAAATAAGCTGCACCGGTACAAACCACGCCAAGAGTAAAGACAGCTAGCATCTCATCTTGGCTTGGGTCACTCCGCATTGGGAGTAAAGGTAGCAACGGTAGAATGATCAAAACCGCAGCCCACATATTGCCATGCGCGTTATCAAATGCCGCAATTTTGGGCGCAGTTTTAGTGTAGTTTGTCGCTATACCATAGCTAAATGTTGCCATGATACTGGCGAGAATTGGGTAGACTGAATCTAGGCCGATATTGATTGCATCCACTCCGACTAAAGTAACGACACCTACAACCCCAATTAGCATTCCAAGACTTGTTTTAGGCGTCACGACTGTTTTATGCCAAAAGATACCGATGACGGCTCCCCATATTACAGCAGTTGAGTTCAACACTGACAACGTCGAGGCGTTGAGCGTCTGCGCCGCATAGGCAAATAGCAAGAAGGGTAGCGCGGTGTTAAACAGGCCAATGATCATAAAATGTTTGAAATGAGTGCGAAACGCTAATTTACGTCTCAAATACAACGAGACTAGCAGCAAACTGATTGCAGCGAATCCTACCCTTAATTCAATCAAGAAAGCAGGACCGAAGGTATTGGCGGCGATGCGCATAAATAGAAACGAGCCACCCCATATAGCGGCTAGGCAGATTAAGCGAAGAAAGCTTGCTGTACTCATTATTATTCCCTTCTTATTTGTTACGCCAATGTGAAGCAAACTGATTCAATAGGCAATAGTAGAAAGGATTAGATTTCCGGAAATGGCTAGGATCTTATGTTGCGATGTTTTTTCATCTGATGAGAAAGCGTCCAATCTAGGGCATCGTCATCGTAATGCAGTACTACTAATCTAGAACTTATTTACCTAGCATAAGCACATCACGTTATGAACTTGATCGTTAATGTCCACAAAGGTATTCGAAAGCACGGGTTTGAAATGGCCACGCGACAAGCATGGAAGTGTGGGATGAAAGCCAATTTAGTGAAGCGTGTTATTGGTGTCGCTCGCGGGCAGATTGTCTGCGTGATTGAAGGTGTTCGTCCTGAGCTTTCTACCGAAATTAACAACGCGCTACACAGTGATGAGAAGCAAGGTCGATATGTCTTCGTTGGTGGCGTTGTTTGGCAACCCAATGACCTGCTTGCCCCTGGCTTTCCTGACTTTATGTTTATGCACCTAAGAAACTTAGGCACTAAACATAAATACATGACGGACGATGAATTGTTTCTGAATCTGGCCTAGGGGTGGACATGATAACGCTATTTCTAAAGTGTTTGCTCGGCGCCGCTGCGGTGATGATGATCGCATTGCTGTCTAAGTCGAAGAGTTTCTATATTGCGGGATTAGTACCGCTATTTCCTACCTTTGCATTGATTGCACACTATATGGTGGGAAGTGAGCGAAGCATGGAGGACTTGCGTGTTACTGTTCTGTTTGGGCTCTATTCGCTACTGCCGTACGCTAGTTATTTACTCGCGGTTTATTATTTCAGCTATACTTTTTCACTCGTGCAAACCTTATCGATGGCGACAGCGGTGTGGCTGACCTCTTCGATGGTATTGCTGCTTATTTGGACCAAAGCATTAGCTCTGAGTTAAACAAAAGCCTAGAGCGGACCCTAGGCTTTGTTACTGTTCTTAGAATGGATACCAAAAAAGCTCTGTTTCCAAATAGCGTTTCACGATTGCGAGTAAGACGATCAACACCACTGCGACTAGACATAGCTTGTCTGAGCTTTGCAGGGGTCTAGCGCTATACCAGCTACGCGCTTTATGTTGACCAAACCCTCGTAACGTCATTGCATTCGAAATCTGGTCGGCGCGATCAAGGCTTGAAAAAATCAACGGTCCGAGGATTTTTGCGACATTCTGCATACGTTGGAAAAGAGGCGTGCTTTTAGAGATATCGAGTCCGCGAGCCTGCTGAGCATGCATGATGTTGACGAAATCATTTTTCACTTCTGGTAAGTATCGCAGGGTCAAACTCACCGCATAAGCAATCTTATATGGCACACCAATTCTGTTTAAGCTGGCAGCAAACTCGGTTGGATGGGTAGTAAAAACAAACACCAAAGCAATCGGGAACATACTGAAGTACTTGAGTGTTACTGTGACTAAATAAAACAACGTCTCTTGGGTAAGCGAGTAATCACCGGGTAGGGCGAGCAGAACGTTATGGCTGCCGATGAACTCTGATCCTTGTTGCGGGGCAAGCAAAAACATAAACAGGGCGTTAAGGAGTAGAACACTCGCCGTTCCGATCAATAAAGGTTTATATACCTTAAAAGGCACTTGAGTGAGTTTAAGCAGATAAAGACCAGCTAAAATCAACACACTGATCATGCGTAGATCAAAGGTAGTAAGAACAACCGTAACCCAAGCCATGAATAAAGCAAACTTGGTAATTCCGTTTAATGCGTGCAGCGGAGACTTGGTATCGACATAGCTAATGCCAAACTTCATTTTAGAGGCATTCATGCGACATTCTTCTCTTGTTGGATAAAGTACTGCATAAAGGCGTTTTTGTTTTCCACCTCTAAACTTTCGGCCAAATCGTAAAGGCTGGTGGTAGTCAGGTTAGCCTTATCCAATAGCTCTGGTTGGGTAAACACATCGGTCATTGGAGCATCCGCCACGAGCTTGCTGTCTGAAATGACAATCGAACGGTGGGTATACTCCAGTACTAAATGCATATCATGAGAAATGATGATGACAGTAATACCCAATTTTTGGTTGAGCTTGCCGATGAAATCCAACATCGAGGTGTAGTTTCGGTAATCTTGACCCGCCGTTGGCTCATCCAGTATCAGTAATTGTGGTTCTAACGCGAGAATTGAAGCAATCGTAACTCGCTTTTTCTGTCCGTAGCTGAGAGCCTCGATTGGCCAGTTTCTGTACTTACTGAGACCACATAACTCTAGAGTATCAAGAACTTTCTTTTCGATTTCTTGCTCTGTTAAGCCTTGGTTACGCAGGCCAAATGCCACTTCGTCAAAAATCATATGATGAGAGATCATATGATTCGGGTTTTGCATCACGACACCCATCTTCTGACTGCGTTCGAAAATGGATAAAGTGGCAATGTCTTGGCCTTGAAAAGAGATAGAGCCTGAGTCTGGACTCAGTACGCCCATGATGAGTTTAGTAATGGTTGACTTACCTGAGCCATTCTTACCTAAAATAGAAACGAACTCACCTTGCTTGATGTCAAATGAGACATCTTCAAGCGCATTTTTTTCACCGTCGTAAGAATAGGTTAATCCCTGAATGGACAACAGAGTGTCGCTGCTCAAACTTGTGTTGATAGGGTGAGCTTGCCACTGAGCAAATAAGGGTTTGTACGATTCGACGGGCATCGTGCTCAGGGAGGCACAATGGTTTGCATCTACTGGGCATTGAGCTGCTTTCAGCGCAGATAAATACAAAGGCTCTCGAATGCCATGACTGTTTAATAGAGAAGACGAGAGGATTTCGTTTGGTGACATATCGGCGACGATTTCGCCTTGCTCCATCAAGATCACTCGGTCAACATGACGATGCAACACATCTTCAAGGCGATGCTCGATGATGATGATGGTTTTGCCGGTCTCTTGATGCAGTTGATCAATGATCTCGATTGTCTTGCACCCCGTTTTAGGGTCAAGAGCTGCGAGAGGCTCATCAAACAGTAAGGTATCCACATCGTCAACTAGAATGCCCGCTAAAGATACCCGTTGTTTTTGACCACCAGACAAATCATGAGGTGAGCGGTCAAGCATATGTTCTAGCTCAACCATTTTGGCAGTGGATTGGACCAGCGGGTACATCTCAAGGTTGGAAGCAAGCTGGTTTTCCAGGGCAAAGGCTATGTCTTCGCCCACACTGAGCCCAACAAACTGGCTGTCAGTATCTTGCAATACGGTGCCAATTTGCTCGGTGTAATGGTGTAGGTCTAGCTCTGAGATACTTTGACTGTTTAGAGTTAAGCTCCCGGAAATTTCGCCTTTGATAGCGTGAGGAATCAGTCCGTTTAAGCATTGACCAAGGGTAGATTTACCACTACCACTTGGCCCGATAATGACGATTTTCTCTCCTTTCTCTATCCTTAGATTGATATGTTTTAATGTCGGTTTATCCAGTGACTCATATCTAAAAGAGAAGTCAGAAAATTCAATTGTCATTGATGATTAAGCCTCAGTCAGATTGCGGCTTTGCTTATTGCGTTTCGCAACAGATTTAAGAATAAAGTAACCCACTACGGCAATGAGTACGGTGTTGCCTGCGGCGATGATTGAAAGCTGAGTGAACACTTTGGTGAAGGGTTCAGCGTAAAGAATTGTATCGAGGAAGGCCGAGCATCCATAGCCGATGATATTGCCAAACAATGCGAGGACGACAAAAAGCGAAAAGTCTTTTAAATTAAAGTGACCTTCAGCTAGGCGATTTTGGGTTAACGTTGGGAAGAAACCTAGCACAAGACCGACGATACCTGAGCCTAGTACCCATGTTAGCCAAACGCCCCATCCTGCGAAAAGGTCGGTGACCCAGTGACCAATAAACCCAACTAAAAAGCCAACAACAGGCCCAAAAAGGACAGAAAAAAGTGCTAGGACTGCCATGGCTGGTTTAAGTGTGGTGTTAGCAAAAACTGGGATGCCGAACATTGGTAAACCACCAATGCCATATAACGCAGCACCAATTGCAATAACAACAACGGTTTTAGCCGTAAGATTCATAGATAACCCTTCGTCGAAATCTTTAAAGAACTTAGTTCACAAGCGGTTATTTTGATTAAGTTTTATACGCTTGTAACGGTGAGGCGCCGATTATACCCCCTAAGCGATGGCTTGGAAAGATAACGGGCTAGACGTCTGGGTACCTTGTGTACAAATGGAAAAGTGCAATTAAAGAGGTGGACAGACATCACCCAATTGGAGAGCAAACCCCGTTTCGGGTGATGTCATTTTGCTTAGGTCAACAGGCTCTAGTGGTCGAGATAGAGATAGTTCTGCCAGCTTTTCATACGAATCAGTACTTTGCGCATAATCGAAACATGAGTGAACTGATCAGAATAAACGGCCACTTCTACTGCGGTACCTAAAGGGAGGTGATACGGAGAAAGGTCGTCAGTGATTCTGAGTTTCGCGAACACTCTGCCACTTGTTCTTAGCGCTTCGGTGCCTAACAGAGTGCCTCTAGCTTGAAACTGGCTTTCACCAATTGCAGGCAGAATCTCTACTACTTCGCCTTTAAACACCTTACCCGGTAGTGCTCTAAACAAAAATTCCGCTTCAAAGCCCGGCTGTAAACGTTGTAGAGAATTTTGCCTAAATGCAGCGGTATAGAAAATCTCTTCGGTATGAACAAAGGTCATAACGGGAGCGAGTGGAAGCGGAACTGCCATCACACCGGGTCTTAAAGCCAGTTGGGTAGCAAAGCCATCTGTTGGCGCTCTCACTATGGTTTGCTCTAAATTGAATTCCGCTTGGCGCAGCTCTTCGATTAGACGGGCTACGGTTGTGTTTTCGCCGCCTATTTCTGAATCGAGTGCCAATTGGGCTTGTTCGACTTTAGCGTTCGCGACATTAACCGAAGATTCAGCGGCTTTATAGGCTTGACGTCGAGTGTCGAGTTGCTGCTCAGTAAACGCCCCTTTATCGAACCCACGCTGATAGCGGTCAAACTCTCGCTTCGCTTTGTCTCGCTCTGCTATGGCCTTGTTCTTGGTCGCAATGGCTTCTTGAAGGGAAGAGTCGAGTCCCAGAGCTCCTTGGCTAGCCTCTTTGATCTGCGCTTTTTTCTTGGCTACCTCGGCCTCATAAGGTATAGGGTCAATTGTGAATAACACTTCTCCTTGCTTGAGCGGTTTATTCGCTTCGACGGGAACATCGATGACTCGTCCTCGCACACCAGAGACAATTGGAGTGGTGGAATAAACTTGATTGCCAATTTGGGTAAAAGGGTGGTTGTAGTTCATCAATAAAATCAGGGTTCCGATAAGTACTACCCCCCCAAGAACCGCTGTTGGTACGGTCCATTTATTAAGCGGGATATTGAAGACTTTGAAGATGGTAATGCATAGCGCCGCGTAGGTTAGAATGAGTAATAAATCCATTATTGCTCCTCCTCATTGCGATCAAACTGAGGTTGTATCGTTGAAGATGAGTAGCTCTGCTGTTTGAGTTCAGCGACTTCTTTTTGCAACTGACTGACTTGGTCAATGAGCTCATCTACGCGGTGATGAATATCGTGCTGCTCCTCTTCAAGCCGTTTGAATCCCCAACCTCTTTCTTTGCGCCATAAAGTGGCCCATATCCAAAGAAATGGCCAAATGGCATGGAGTGTAAACAAACTCACCCAACCTGCGTAATGAATGGCATCTTGATGTGGATGCTCGCGATCTCGGGCGATCTCATAAGGGATATCGTGAATCACGATAATGCCGTAGAAAATAACCAGCGCAACGAAGATCAAAAGACCTAACGCGAAATAGTCTAGAAACATACTAACATTCCTTGGTCATAGTATTTTGCACAGAATAGAGGTGTGCTGTTTAAAGTATAGAAACAAAATCAAGACATTAGATGAATTTTGTTTGAAGTTGATCGGGCTAATGAGATGGACAAACAGTTAAGCACACGATAGAAAACAAAAACGCCCGTTGTACAAGAGAACGGGCGCTAATCAAGAATTGAATTGTGTCTACTCAGTACAGACTTGGTTACGTCCATTGGCTTTGGCGCGATAAAGTGCTTTATCTGCTCGGTAGAAGGTTCTTTGGGTATTCTCGCCTTCACGGTGAAGCGTAATGCCGATACTGACAGTTAGGCCACGTTCACCCAGAATACTTTGCCAACCGAAATTGAAAATGCGTTCACGATAGTTTTCGGCGTGCATTTCAGCTTGCTCTAAGGTCGCACGCTCTAAAATGACCAAGAATTCCTCGCCACCAAAACGTACACATGAAGCACCACGAAACTTGAAATATGCGGCGAGTTCGTGAGAGACATTCACAATCGCTTTATCGCCGACTAAATGGCTGAGTTCATCGTTAATCGATTTAAAGTGGTCAATGTCTACTACCATCAAAGCAAAAGGTACATCGTGGAGTAACAGGTCTTTGAGCTTAACATCTAGCCAACGACGGTTATGCAGTGAGGTCAATGGATCGGTAAACACATCCTGCTGAAGCTGAGCCACGGTATGTTTTTGGCTCTCAGTAGTTTCTTTCAGCTCTCTATTTTCTTGTTCTGAAAGAATCAGTTTTAATTGCAGCTCAAAGCGCGATAATCGGCGTAATTGGCTAGCCCCTAGCTCTCCGATTGGAATCTTTTTCATCAGATCGCTTTCGATACGATAAGCGCTTTTTTGATACTCTAACGCGCCCCTAAAATCGTCTTTCTGTTCGCATATCTCAGCTAATGAGTTACACAGCTTAAGGTTCAGAATAGGAGAGGCATAGAGTTTGATTCGACGTCTTGCTGATTCTAGCACCCAGTTAGCGATGTGAGGTTTATCCTGCTCACTAAGACAGGCGGCTAGCTCTAGGCGGATCATATTAGAGAGCCAAGTAGAATGGATGTTCCCCACTGAATACTGCACATTGCCAAGTGATTGCATGGCTAAGTCCATCTGCTTGTTCTGCCTGTAGAGCTTTGCTTGGTAGAGCAATATCTGCCCAGATAGTACTTTGTCACTGACTAAAATGCTTAGCTCTTCACATTCTTTAATCAGGTCATTCGCTGCTGTGTTACGCTTGAGTTCGATGTAACAAGAGAGCATGTAGAGCTTGTAGCGTAGGCGGAGTGAACGGCTGCTAATTGCGTGGTCAATACTGTCTATCTTTTGGTAATAGCGTAGAGCTCGATTGTGGTCCCCATACGCATCACAAAGGTTTCCCATTCCAAGTACGGCAAGGACATACGCATCAATATAGCCATTATCGACCGCGATGGTTGAAGAACTGATGTATTCATTTAAAGCGCCATGAAAGTCGCCATTTTCAACCAAACGATCCGCAAGGCCATTGCGTACTTCAAGGATCAGTTCAGCGTCTTCTGGTAGCGTAAGGTGTCCGAGGGCTTCTTTTAGCTCATCAATGCTGGTTTGCAGTTGTTTTAATTCGACGCGAAACTCTGCACTGATAATCAGGCACTGTGCTGTCTCTTGTGGAGAGGTTGCGACATGTTGGCGTACATGATTCCAAAAGATGATCGCCTCTTCACCAGATACCGAAGAGGGGTCTAGACCAGAATCAGAAATTTTATTTAGTAAGGCTTCCATGCTGCTCTTCCTGTCGCTGGCTATCTTCTAATTGTTCTAAGGTAAATGGGAAAGTCAGAATGTCTTGGAAAATCACTTTGGGTAGTGCATCGTCCAGCCCTTTTCTGTGCCATGGGTAGATTTCGATCATCTTGGCTAATACATGAAAAACGTTGACCGCTTCATCTCCCTTGTCAGCGAGTAATATCCCTAATCGCTCGCTACTGAGTCGAGACAACATGTCTTGTTTGTTACATAGAGAGTGGGCGAGTTCTGTACACACATCTAGATAACTGGCGTCTTCATGTTGGATGACAATGACGGCATGATTCGAGCGTTTCAGCTCGGTCTTGAACAATACCAGTTGTTCCCACCAGTACGTCTCAGACACCATTTGGCTAAGCTGCTTTTCAGGGTCAAATTCATGCTGACCACGAATTCGATTGATGAGCTTACGTGCTCTTTGTTCAAGCTGACGTTTTGACGCTCTCGCTTTATCGTTACTGACTCTTGCTGTTTGCTCCCTGAGCATGCTGGTCGAGTGCTTACGATATTTTTGGAAAGCTTCTAACGCAGTTTTGAAGTCACCAGATTCTTCAGCGACGCGAGATTGTTGAAAACAGATTTGTGAAAGTAACTCACCGTTATCAAATGTCACGGCTGACTGCTCTGCTTGTATGAGCAATTCTGCTGCTTTTTGAGGGTTCTTACGCAGTAACTCGACTCTGGCGCGGCTGATAAAAGAGTGGGCTTTCATCCACACAAGATCATGTTGCATCGCCAGCTCATGGGCTTTACGCGTCGCTTCTTCTGCATCTTCAACGCGCTCTAAACCGAGTAAAGCTAGGCCTCTGAAGTCCCAAACTTCTGCCTGCCATGTATTGTCGTGATGATCATTAAGGGCTTCGGCGGCACCATCTAGAACCGAAAGCATTTCAACGTAGTTATTGAGTAGGTAGTGATCCCAAGCTAATAAGATACGCGCTTTACCTTCCAGCCAGTTGATTCTAGCATTATTCGCTACGATGACGGCTAACTCGTGAGTGGTTTTAGCAAGATTATATTCGTGAGTAATTCGCCAGACATTACCAAGACCAATCAAGGACTCGAGTTGAATTTCAACTTCGTCAACCAAAGCGGATTGCTCTAAGGCGTTAATCCAATATTGTTGGGCAGAATAGTATCGCGCTTGTCCCCAATAATGTAGGGCATGAATATGAAGAATTTCAGGGAGTAGATCGTCGGTGTCTAGGGCGTTAAGTTTACCGTGAGCGTCCTTAATGTATTTGAGCCCTTTGCGGTATTCCATCGTACACCATGCACAACGAGACATGATAATAAGACACTGAATCTCCCCCTCGGGGTAGAGGATTTGCGCAGAACGCGCGGCACACTGCTCAGCGATTGCCCAAACTTTTTCGGGCTCCGATTCGACCTTGCTTTTTAGCTGATCTATTTCGACCTCTAGAAGTCGCTGGCTTTTATCCAATGAATCAATCCTTTAAGGCTATTACCGTAGGCACACAACATATTATATGAATAGCCATGCGCTAATCTCTACTAAAAGTGCCAAAACACCGATCGATTAACGGTACTCGTCACAATACTGATAATTATGAAAGGAGCTCGCGCAGTGTCAAAGGTGATTGAGTCAGTTCCAGATTCTGAGCGGCTGTCTTCCCCGTCTTATCTTGATAGCACAAATTATGCCAAGCTCGGAAAATATCCAACATAGGCATTAGACCACCTGGGCGTAGCTTGCGTCTAGGTTCGTTGACAAAACTTTCGAACAAGGTCTGAAAACGCTGCTGATAAAACTGGGTGCGTCGGATAGAAGCACTTCTTAACCATTGTTTTGGTTTATTATTTTGACCAGCAAGATAGCAAATGCCTTTCGATGAATCATGGCTTGATGCTATCGCCCAACGGTCTCGCCACCATCCCATATGGACAATATCCACTTTGTCGATAGCGTTGTTTTCATTCCAGCCTTTATCTTCTTCTACATACATTAGGTCGATATTTTGACGCAAAATGCGTGGCAGACAGACACTTAGCGCTGCAGAACGCAAAACAGGATCTTGTGGCAAATAGATCGATACTTGGCGATCATCTTGGCATAAATCGAGTACATGCAAAAAGTGCGCATACGACGTGTAAGGTGGGCGAATCAAAGCCCCCTTAGATGGGTAGTTGAATACTGTGAGATTTCCCATTGGGTCTTCAACATTTCCCCTCGCTAAGATGGTTTGGTACTGCTGATCAATTCGCTCTCGCAACACTGGCGATGGGGTAGGAGCGGGCATGTTCGCTTCAGAAGAGTGCTCTTTTGAGACAAAACGCGCAGGGTACTGATACGGGTCATGATCCACATCCCCGATTGGCTCTTCTCCCGCTGAATAGTTAACGTGCTGGCAAAGTATGTAGCCACTATGAGCTTCGCCTGTTGCCATCCACAACACGCCATTATTACTTTTAGGCTGTAAGGGAACATAGAAAGACGCAAGCTCATAGCTTGCAGCGTGATTCACCCAGCGGGCATCAAACATAGCGAGCTTACGTCGGCATCGGCTCGCGATATGATCGAGGTGATCATAAAACGTCTTTGGATTAATTTCTAATTTACGGCAGATCTCGCGTACCGAATAGCCCATAAAAAGTAAACCAAGGAGGTTTTCTTGGAATTGTAGTTTTTTGTTAGCCCCAGACCATTTGTCGACAAAGGTCGATTGGCAGCATTTACAACGATAGCGTTGGCGATCGCCGCTATAACCAAAAGCATGGTAGAGGTGTTTGTGGGTATGAACAGATAAACCAAAATTATCGCAATCGTCGTTTCGACAAGCAGGAAGCCCGTCACTGTGGAGTTGACGAAGTCGATGAAGCTCATTGAGAACTTCTTGGTTATTAAGTAAGGGGGGGAAAGCGCCACATTCCCGACATACCATCGCAGGTCGCTTAGGGTTAGCATGCTGCACAACGTAACGATGTGCATCACTCAATCCAAAGTTGTCACACGCCAATGTTTTACAAAAGTTGAGCTGTAACCCGTTCGCTTCCTTTGGCAGTTGGCCGGCTGTCACTATCTCCCCCTCGGGATTATTCGGGCCACCAAACTCGGTTTGGTGGCGAAAAGATTGGAATTAGATGTTGATTGCAGTTTCTAGTGCTACTTTCATCATGTCATTGAATGACTTCTGACGCTCTTCAGAGCTTAGTTTCTCACCACGGATGATGTGGTCAGAGACTGTTAGGATAGTAAGTGCTTTTGCACCAAGATCTGCTGCTACGCCGTAGATACCTGCCGCTTCCATGTCTACACCTAGGATGCCAAGTTTTTCCATCTTCTCAAAGATGTCTGCTTCAGGAGTGTAGAAAAGGTCTGCAGAGAATACATTACCCACTTTTACTGGTACTTCTTGAGCGCGAGCTTGGTTAACAGCCTCTTCTAGAAGACCGAAGTCAGCAATCGCTGCGAAGTCGTGATCGTTGAAGCGAATGCGGTTTACTTTAGAGTCAGTTGACGCACCCATACCGATAACAACGTCCATCAGTTTAACGTCGTCACGTACTGCACCACAGCTACCAACACGAATCACATTTTTCACACCGTATTCAGCGATTAGTTCGTGAACATAGATGCAGCATGAAGGAATACCCATACCGTGACCCATTACAGACACTTTCTTACCTTTGTAAGTACCTGTGTAGCCGAACATGTTACGAACGTCACATACTTGCTTCACGTCATCGAGGAAAGTTTCCGCGATGTATTTAGCGCGTAGTGGGTCGCCTGGCATCAGTACTGTTTCAGCGAAATCACCTGGTTGTGCATTAATGTGTGGGGTTGCCATAGTTATTACTCCAAAAATTATTAGTAATTCGAACTGCTGATTACTAATTATGTTGATTTTGAAAAATCTGTTGAGGCAATACTAGCTATATCTGAGATTGCTCCATGAGAAGTATGTCACAAAAGGGGGGTGTTTGATGCTTTTATTGTCCATTGATAACTAAAACTGTTGAAAGTGAATGAGCAATCGATTTGTAAAAACGTTTGCTTCATTAAGTGAACTAAAAAGCCGTTACTCACGTAGCTTATTTATGAGTTGTACAAGAAATGTTTTTGTACAGGATATAAATATTGTGCTAAAACTTATACAAGAAATGTTTTTGTACAGCACGGCTAGGCAAAGGAGTTCATCATGAATCAGCAGCAGATAAAAATTGGTATCAGTTCTTGTGTTTTAGGTGAGCGTGTTCGATTTGACTCGGGGCATAAGATCAGCAAGTTTGTCACTAAGGAGCTGACACCTTACTTTGAGTTTGTCCCTGTGTGCCCAGAAGTAGGTTCTGGAATGCCTGTACCCAGACCAACCATACGATTGATGTCAAACGAAGATAGAATTGCCTTGGTGGAAACTAAAGATCCAACCAAAGAGCATACGCAGGCTGTCGTTGATTACTCGAAGAGTAAAGTGATAGAGCTTGAGCGCGAACAGCTATGTGGTTACATCGTCTGTGCTAAATCGCCAACGTGTGGAATGGAGCGAGTCAAAGTCTATAAAAAGAACAGCGCTGAGAATGTTGGGGTCGGTTTGTACACCAATGAATTGATAAAAGCCATGCCTTGGTTGCCCGTTGAAGAAGATGGTCGACTTAACGATCCGGTTTTGAAAGAGAACTTCATTACTCGCATTTATACACTTAAAGATTTTTATGATTCTATCGGCGATGAGCCGACGCGTGGGAAAATCGTTGCGTTTCACTCGCGCTATAAGTTGACCTTAATGGCGCATCATCCAACCTCTTACAAAGAACTAGGTAAACTCGTTGCGAATGTCAAAGATTATGACATTGAAGAGTTCTATAAACTGTATCGACAAGGCTTGATGGCGGCGATGACTCATAGAGCGAGTAGAAAAAACAACACTAACGTGCTGATGCATTTACAAGGTTACTTTAAACGCGCTCTAAGTCGCTCACAGAAGAAGGAGTTGGTGCAAGTAATAGAGGATTATCGAGTTGGGCTGTTACCTTTGCTTGCGCCATTAACATTAATTAAGCACTATTTAGCCGCTCATCCAGATAGTTATCTGGAAGACCAAGCTTTTCTGCAACCTCACCCACAGGAGTTACGTTTAAGATATGGGTTATGAGAAAAAATTGTACGCGATTCGTGAGATTTCTGAGATTACAGGGGTTAAACCAGTAACCTTACGTGCATGGCAGAGACGTTATAGCTTAGTGCAACCTCAAAGGACTGAAAAAGGCCATCGCTTGTATACCGATGAACACATCGCTTTAATCGGAGAGATACAAGGGTGGCTCAGCAAAGGGGTTCCGATTGGCAAGGTGAAAGATGTACTTGAGTCCAATGAGCCTAATAAAGGCGAAGAGTACCTCGCGAGTGAACAATTGGACGAAGTGAGTGCTTTCTTACAAGCGTTAGCTGAACTGAATAAAGGGAAAGCGGATTCAATAGTCGCCACGGTGTTTAAAGAATACCCACTGGATGTGGTGCGAAAGCAGTTTGTTAAGCCAGCAGAGAAAGCGTTATCTGTGGTCAAAATTGGTCTGCGAGCGCTACAAAAAGGCTTAATGGAGTCTATCTTTGTCGCTCGGCTCAATGCGATTATTGATTCAGAGAACAAAGCTGCCAAATCGGGTAAATGCCTGTTTATTAATTACGACAGCGTTAACATCCATGCGCGCCTTTGGGCGCTACATCTATCTGAGTCGGGTAAGAGCTTGGTGATTATAGATGGGATTGAAGACTTGTCGGGTCTGGTTGAGCATGAAGGACTGGGGGCGTATGCTGCCATCGCCATTTATAGCTCGCGACCTCTTACCGCAGGGCAAACTGCCACTGTTGAAAAGATAAAATCATCCTTCTCTGGCGAGGTTTTACTTTCAGACTTAATTGAAGCCTAAGGCCTAAAGATGAATCTAGTCTGGTTGCGCCGAGATTTACGTGTCGAAGACAATACCGCTTTGCACTGCGCGTGTTCGAGCGGAGAGTCTGTGGTTGCTCTTTATATTGCAACACCACAAACCTGGCAGGAGCACGCCCTTGCTCCCATTCAAGCCGACTTAATCTATCGCCGACTGTTGGCACTGAAAAGCGATCTGAGTAAGAAAAACATCTCCCTCTATTACGCTCAAACTGAATCTTTTAAAGATGCTGCGAGATTGGTAGTTGAAGTTGCTGTGACAGAAGGTGCGAGCGGCGTTTATCTCAACAAAGAGTATGAACTCAATGAACGCTGCAGAGACGACTTACTGTCCGAGCTTCTCGCAACTGAGGGTATAGAGTGCAAAAGCTTTGATGATAAATGCATTCTTAACCCCGGTAGCGTGGTTAACAAGCAAGGTGACTACTTTAAGGTATTTACGCCGTTTAAACGCGCCTACTTGGCAGCGATGTATCGTCAACCAGTCGCTGTCACAAAGCTAAATCCCCAGCAGATAAGAGGTAAGCTGACATCAAATCATGTGGCGGATTTTTCGAGTCAGTGTGATTTTGATTATCCGAGAGAGTCGAGTGAAAGATACGTGGTAGAGACTGAGCAGATAATCCAAGCGCTAAGAAAATTCGATAGTGACAAGGTTACTAGTTATCACTCCAATCGAGATTTTCCTGCGATTGACGGCACGAGTACTCTTTCACCTTATTTAGCTATTGGAGCACTCTCGGTCAGACAATGCATGGCACGTGTCATGTACCAGCAATCCCTTCCTTTAAGTGGTGGGCGTGAGGTTTGGCAAAGTGAATTGATTTGGCGTGAGTTTTATCAGCATTTAGCCTACTTTGAACCAAAATTGTCGCAAGGTAAGAGTTTTACTTCATGGGGAGACAATTTAGTTTGGCTCAATCCTACTGCTGCTATCGATGCGTGGAAAATGGGTTTAACAGGTTATCCGATTGTCGACGCAGCAATGCGCCAGCTTAACCAAACAGGTTGGATGCACAACCGCTTGAGAATGATAGTGGCAAGCTTTCTAGTTAAGGATCTTCACGTAGATTGGCGTGTTGGTGAACACTATTTTATGTCCAAACTCATTGATGGTGATTACGCCGCCAATAATGGTGGCTGGCAGTGGTGTGCATCGACAGGCTGTGATGGGCAACCCTATTTTCGTATTTTTAATCCCACTACGCAGGGAGAGCGATTTGACCCAGATGGCGCTTTTATTCGGCGTTGGATTCCAGAGTTGTTGAGCGTGCCAGACAAGTACATCCATCAACCTCATAAGTGGGGCAATGCTAAAGATCTGTCATATCCAGAACCGATAGTTGATCATAAGACCGAAAGAGAGATAACCTTAAGCCTCTATAAAGAAGCCAAGGAAGTTTAAATGGTGCGTAAGTTTCTCGCATTCTTGTGTTGTGTCAGCTCGCCTCTGTTTGCTGCGACGTATGAGTTACCAGTCGAAGGCAGTAGTATCGTGGGACGAACTCAGTACCATCAGGTAGAAGAAGGGGAGACGCTCGCTAACATTGCTAAGCAATATGATGTCGGCTTCTTGTCTTTGATGGCTGCCAATAAAGGCGTCGACCCGTTTTTACCTAAAGCGGACTATGTGTTAACGATCCCGACTCAAATCATATTGCCGAACGTCGAGCGCGAAGGGATCGTGATTAACCTAGCGGAACTTCGGCTTTACTATTTCGAGCCTGAATCTAACCAAGTGCATATATTCCCAGTTGGTATCGGGCGAGTAGGGCGTGACACACCTGAAATGGAAACCTCTGTCAGCCAAAAGCGTCCAAATCCGACTTGGACTCCTCCTGCTTCGATTCGTAAAGACTATTTAGCAAAAGGGATTGAGTTGCCTGCTGTGGTGCCAGCTGGACCAGAAAACCCTCTGGGTGAGTATGCACTTCGATTAGCTCATGGCGCAGGTGATTATCTTATTCATGGTACTAACAAAGATTTCGGCATTGGCCTTCGAGTGAGCTCGGGTTGTATTCGCATGGAGCCAAAGGATATCGAGTGGCTTTTCCCTCAAGTTAAGCTGGGTGAAAAAGTTACCGTGATTAACGAGCCTATTAAGGTTGCGCTTGAACCAGATCGTAGTGTGTTCCTAGAAGCACACGAGCCGTTAACTCGCAGTGATGGCGTAAAAAAAGCGCTAGAGATGCCACAAGAGCTTAGCTGGTGGTTAGAGGAGTTTGACCAATCGGATGTGAAAGCGAGAGCCGCAATATTGGCGCAAAATGGTGTACCAGTCGAAATCGTCGCTCCGACATTAATAAATTAAAGAAAAAAGAAAGGGTCTGCATGCAGACCCTTTCTTTTAAAAGACGAAATTACTTAGTGTAAGACTGAGCAATGTTGTCGATACGTTCGTTTGCACGTGCCGCTTCTTCTTGTGCTGCCATAGCAGAGTCACCAGACTTACGTACTTCAGATTGTAGCGCTTGAACATCTTGGCTTAGTTGGCTTACTTGATTGCTTAGCTCATCCATTTTCGCCGTTGTCGCTTCGTCTGGACCAGACGCACAACCCGCTAGTAGAAGAACAGAAGACGCTGCAGCTGCGATCAACATTTTGTTCATGAGAGAACTCCTTGCATAAATAAGTATCAATAATATGTCCTATACCTTTTTATCGTATAGTGACGTCAATCAGTGTAGCCCTAATTCTACGCTTGCTAAAGCCAGCAAAAGTCAAAAAAACCCAAGAATTTAAGTAATTATCAAATTAGTTGAGCTACGTCTCATTGGTGAGAGCAATAGATGTAAGAGAAATAGAGCTGACATTTAGAGTAAAAGTAAGGGCAAAAGAATATTTTCTGTGATCTCTATCCTCTTAGAGTGAATCCAGTTATCATAGCCTGTTTTTAGAATAATTCGTGTTGTACGAAGCCATTTGAGCTGTGGTGACAACGCTGTGTAACCAATTGGAGAATACTTTGCACTTTAAAGATTTAGGTTTAGACAATCGCTTACTAAAGAACTTGAAGCACTTTGACTTTAAGAAGGCGACAGAAATTCAGCAGCGCGCGATACCTGTCGCGATTGCTGGCAAAGATCTGTTGGCGTCTTCAAAGACAGGTTCTGGTAAGACACTAGCTTTTGTATTGCCTATGCTGCACAAGTCGCTAAAAAACAAAGCATTCTCTGCAAAAGACCCACGCGCAGTGATTCTTGCTCCTACCCGTGAGCTTGCAAAGCAAGTGTATGGTGAGTTGCGTTCGATGTTAGGTGGATTGTCTTATGACGCGACCCTCATTGTTGGTGGTGAAAACTTTAACGATCAGGTTAAAGCGCTACGTCGTTACCCTAAGTTTATTGTCGCTACACCTGGACGTTTAGCTGATCACCTTGAGCATCGCTCTCTATTTCTAGATGGCCTCGAAACTCTAGTGTTAGATGAAGCTGACCGTATGCTTGATCTTGGCTTTGCTCCTGAACTGCGCCGTATTCACAACGCTGCTAAACACCGCCGCCGTCAAACATTGATGTTCTCAGCAACATTAGACCATGCTGAAGTTAACGATATTGCTATGGAGATGTTAGATGCTCCAAAACGTATTGCAATTGGCGCAGCTACAGAAAAGCACACTGACATCACTCAGAAGTTCTACCTGTGTGATCATCTTGATCATAAAGAAGCAATTTTAGAGCGCGTTCTAGAAGAAGCAGAATACAAACAGCTGATTATCTTTACTGCAACGCGTGTTGATACAGAGCGTCTAACAGAAAAACTTAACGAGAAGAAGCTCAAAGCAATCGCGCTTAGCGGTAGCTTAAACCAGACTCAACGCAATACCATCATGAGTCAGTTTGAGCGTGCTGTGTTCAAAATACTGGTCACGACGGATGTCGCTTCTCGTGGTCTAGATATCGCTAACGTTACCCATGTTGTAAACTTCGACATGCCAAAACATACGGAAGAATATGTTCACCGTGTAGGTCGTACAGGCCGTGCTGGCAATAAAGGTGATGCGGTTTCACTTGTAGGTCCAAAAGACTGGGATAGTTTTAAGCGTGTTGAAGCTTATTTGCAGCAAGACCTAAGCTTCTCTGAACTTGAAGGGTTAAAAGGCAAGTTTAAAGGCTTAAAACCGCGTAAACCTGATTTTCGTAACAAGGGCAAAGCGACTAAGAATGCCAAGCCGCAAGCGAAGAAATCAACTAAGAAACCAGTTAAGCGTGACAAGAGCTTCCACCAGAATGTGGCAGTGGGTGATAGCGTGTTTATTCCTAAGAAGAAAACACCGCCTAAACCTGATAGCGAATAATCAGAGTTAAACTAAGAAAGCCATTTGGTTCTGCCAAATGGCTTTTTTGTATCAAGAGTTTGGTTGAAGCAGCGCAAAATCAACGGACAAAAAAAGGAGCCAAATTTGGCTCCTTTTTTAATGCTTGCTAGCAGAGGTGATTAATCTTCGCGGTTACCACGACCATGGCCACGTTCGCCACGGTAGTTACCACGGTGATCGCCACCACGGTTACGGTCAAAGCGACGCTCACCATCACGACGACCACCTTCGCGATTACCACGACCGCCTTCACGGTTGCCACGGTAGCCACCTTCGCGGTTTCCGTCACGGTTACCACGGTAGCCGCCTTCGCGGTTTCCATCACGATTACCACGGTAACCGCCACCATCGCGACGTCCACCGTCACGGCGACCGCCATCACGACGACCACGAGGTTCACGGAAGTCATCAAAGTCACACACTACCGCGCCAACTTCTTTCTGACGAATGCGTAGTTTACGTAGCTTGTTAGCAGTCTCTGAAGACATTGCTTTTGGTAGCTGAACGTAAGTTTCGCCTTGTGCTAGTTTAATCGCACCGATTGAACCTTTAACTAGGCCAAGTTCGTTTGCCAATGCGCCAACGATGTCTTTAACCTGAACGCCTTGCTCACGACCAACTTGCAGCTGGTATGTATCCCAGTCTTGGTTGTTGAAGTTGCGGTCACGACCACGACCATCACGGCCGCCTTCACGACGCTCTTTACGACGCTGCTTGTCACGCTCAATCGCTTCAATCATTGGGTCTTCGCCAATGTAGAATAGTGGGCGCTTACCTTGCTGACGCTTAAGAAGAATGGCAGCCAGTGTTGCCGCGTCTAGCTCAAGAGACTCTTGTAGTTTTTCAACTAGCTCAGAGAACTTCTCTAGCGCTTTGTGTTCTTTATCAGCTTCAAGCTCTGCACCAAGTTTTGCTACGCGAGCTTCTGCAACTTTGTCACGGTGTGGAAGTTGGATCTCTTCCATTGATGACTTAGTTACACGCTCAATAGTGCGAAGCATACGTAGTTGGTTAGTGCGAACTAGAAGGATCGCTTTACCTTTACGTCCAGCACGACCTGTACGGCCGATACGGTGGATGTAAGACTCAACATCGAATGGGATGTCGTAGTTGAATACGTGCGTGATACGTGGAACGTCAAGACCACGTGCTACAACGTCTGTTGCAACTAGAATGTCGATAACACCTTGTTTGATGTGATCAACAGTACGTTCACGTAGAGACTGAGGAATGTCACCGTGTAGTGCAGAAGCTTTGAAGCCGCGTGCACATAGCCAATCGGCTAGACGCTCAGTGTCTTGACGAGTACGTACGAATACGATTGACGCATCAGTCTCTTCAGTTTCTAGAAGACGAGACATTGCTTCGTCTTTTTCTACACCTTTAACAACCCAGAACTGCTGTTCTACTTTGTCTACAGTGTGGTTTTTACCTGCAACGTCTACTGTTTCTGGATCACGTAGGAAGCGCTCAACAATGCTCTTAAGCATCGGAGGCATAGTCGCAGAGAATAGTACACGTTGTGCTGATTCAGGTGCGTGCTCCATGATTTCAGTTACGTCATCAACGAAGCCCATGTTTAGCATCTCATCCGCTTCATCAAGAACGAATGTGTGTACTTCGTCTAGGTGTAGACGATCACGGTTGATAAGGTCTTGAACACGGCCCGGAGTACCAACAACGATGTGAGCACCGTTTTTCAGTGCGCGCATTTGATCAACAATCGATGCACCACCGTAGATCTCAAGAACTTTAAGACCAGCGATGTTTTGACCTAAGTTCTTAACTTCAGCCGCTACTTGGATCGCTAGTTCGCGAGTTGGAGCAAGTACGATTGCTTGAGGCTTACGCTGTGCAAGGTCTAGCTTGTTTAAAAGAGGTAGAGAGAAAGCTGCAGTTTTACCAGTACCAGTTTGAGCTTTACCTAGTGCGTCTTTACCAGCCAATAGGTGCGGAATAGCAGCAGCCTGAATTGGAGTTGGTGAAACAAAACCCATACCATCAAGAGCTGAAAGGATAGAGTCGTTAAGCGCTAGATCGCTAAACTGAATTACAGAATCTGTCATTGGGATCCTACTATATAATGTCAACAAAAGGTCCCACGAGCTCTACCAATTCCAATACCAATCCAGTTGAGAGCTGATTCCGTTCAGATGCGGAAAAGTCGTAAATCGCATCAAGCCACTAGGGACGTAAGAGATATTGGTGTTATTTACTGTCCGTTCATCTAAAAATTCTATGAACAGAAGGGGGCCACCAATATGAGGGGGCGGATTATTCCCTAAAAGCACAAAAAAAGCTAGAAAAAATTGAATTTCATCACAATTTTTTCCTGATATGAGAATTTTTGTGTAGTTCTTGTTCATCTAGATGCATTAGGTGCGAAATTTATGCACAAATTTAGGTGATTGCTAACTGATTGAATTGTTCGTTAAACACCAGATTGTCATGCTTCTACGCTAGCAGGGGCAAGGGCTCGGTGATATAGTGGGCGCAATTTTTCGGTTACTTACTCGGTAAAACAAGATAGATGTTTCAAGATAACCCTCTACTGGCTCAACTTAAGCAGCAAATCCAAGAAACCCTGCCTAAAAAAGAAGGCACAATCAAAGCGACAGAGAAAGGCTTTGGTTTCCTTGAAGTGGATAGTAAGACAAGTTTCTTTATCCCACCTCCGTACATGAAAAAATGTATGCACGGCGACAAGGTAAAAGCGATCATTCGTACAGAGAAAGATCGCGAGCAAGCTGAACCAGAAGAGCTACTTGAACAAGGGCTTAACCGTTTTATTGGCCGAGTTAAACTATTCAAAGGCAAACTGAACGTTACGCCAGACCATCCTCAACTTAAAAAGTTATCTTTAAAAGCTAAGACACGTAAAGGCATCAAGAGTGATGATCTTAAAGAGGGTGATTGGGTGATTGCACACCTTATTCGTCATCCACTTAAAGGTGATAATGGCTTCTTTGTCGAAATCAGCGACAAAATTACTGATGCAGACGACAAGATAGCACCTTGGTGGGTAACCTTGGCGCAAAATGATTTGCCAAACAGCGAACCAGCAGGACTAGATAGCTGGGAGCTAAAAGACGACGCTGATCTTGAACGCACCGATATGACACACATTCCGTTTGTGACCATTGATGGTGAGTCAACCAAAGATATGGATGACGCGCTGCATGCTAAAAAGACAGAATCTGGTGATTTCGAACTGACAATTGCGATTGCCGATCCTACGGCCTACATCACACCTGATAGTGATATGGACAAAGTGGCGCGCGAGCGTGGTTTTACCATCTATCTACCGGGTAGAAATATTCCAATGCTTCCACGTGACCTCGCCGATGACTTATGTTCATTGATTGAGGGTGAAGCACGCCCTGCTCTATGTTGTAGTGTGACGGTGACGAAAGAGGGTGTTATCGGTGATGACATTAAGTTCTTCGCTGCCAACATTAAATCTCATGCTCGCTTGGCTTACGACCATGTTTCCGATTGGATTGAAAATGGCAGTTCAGATGCTTGGCAACCAAGTGAAGAAATCGCTGAGGTCGTTCGTGACCTCTATGACTTCTCACGTGCTCGCGCTGAGTGGCGTGAAACTCATGCGGTCGTTTTCCCTGACCGTCCAGACTACCGATTTGAACTGAGTGAAGATAACGATGTTGTCGCTATTCATGCAGACATGCGTCGTAGCGCTAACCGCCTAGTAGAAGAGGCGATGATTACAGCAAACATTTGTGCAGGCAAAACGCTGCAATCAAGCTTTAATTCCGGTGTGTTTAACACTCACGCGGGCTTCAAACCGGAAAAGATTGAAGATGTCATTAATCTGGTAAACCCAGAAGGTGAACTGCCGTTTACCGCTGAATCTATCGCGACTCTAGAAGGGTTTGCGGCGCTGCGTCGTTGGTTGGGTAGTCAAGAAACGTCTTACCTAGATAACCGAATCCGCAAAGCTCAAGCATACAGCGAAATCGGTAACCAGCCTCTACCGCATTATGCTATGGGTCTTGACCTATACGCGACGTGGACATCACCAATCCGCAAATATGGCGATATGATCAACCACCGTATGCTTAAAGCGCACATCTTAGGCAAAGAACCAGTGCAGACTGCCGACGATAGTGTCGGTGAAGAACTAGCGATTCATCGCAAGCACCACAAGATGGCTGAGCGCAATGTTGGTGATTGGCTATATGCACGTACCCTTGCAGACGAACCTGCTAAAGAGACCAAGTTCAACGGTGAGATATTCGATATCAACCGTGCTGGCATGCGTATTCGCTTGATTGAAAATGGCGCTGCGGCATTTATTCCAGGCTCCCTCATCTTAGCTAACAAAGAGCGCCTTGAGTGCAACGGTGAAAATGGTACGGTTTCAATCGATAAACAAGTGACTTACCGCTTAGGCGATGTGCTAGAGGTGGTTCTGACTGACGTAAATCAGGAAAACCGCAGTCTAGTCGCCAAACCGACACAAATCTTTGAAGAAGTGAAGACAACGACAGAAGCTGAAACCTCAGCAGAGTAACAAATCATTTCGTTTAAGTTACCCCAAAGGCGCTATTACAGCGCCTTTTTTGTTGCTCTGGTCTTATTAGAACAATTCGCAGTTTTAATGTAATGATGTTAGGTATTTGACTGGTGTATGACAAAGCTCAGACAATTCTATACATTTCGCATAAAGACGCTTATTCGATATTCCTATAGTTTGTAACCGATTTAATTCATTAGGGAATATTAGGTAAGAATTATGAAAAAGGTTGTTTTACTTGCAGCGCTTGTAGCGCTACCGACATTTGCAGCTCAGAAAGTTGATGGTTTTTATATTGGTGCGGGTATCGGTGATACGAGCTACGACGATGATGGATTTGGCAAAAGTGTTACCAATGGCACAACTTCAACTGAAACAGATGGAGCATCATTCAAACTGATTGGTGGCTATCAGTTTAACAAGATCGCTGCGATTGAAGCTCAGTACACAAAGTACGGCACAGCAAACACCAAATTGTCTAACACTAAAGCACTGACGATGGACAGTGAGTCTCTAATCGTGGCGGCTAACCTAGGTTATACCTTTGACAACGGCCTTAGACCTTACGGGGTAATTGGTGCAGGTATTGTTAGCTGGGATGTGCGAAATGCGGGTGCGACAGCCTATTTGAACAACAAATCTTCAAGTACGTTTGCTGTACGTGCAGGACTCGGCCTTGAGTATGCACCTGCCATGTTTGATGGTTGGGCGGTTAGAGCAGGTTATGAAGTTGACGCGTTTGCTGCGGACGTAGAAGATTCGTTAACCAAGAAAACCACGGAACATACCTTGGGTATGGGCTCTTTCTACATTGGTTCGACTTACAAGTTTTAGAACAATAGTGATAGGAGAGCACTTGCTCTCCTAATCCTGCCAAAACATCTCTTTCGGGTCTTTATCGATTTCGCGCATGATAGCAGTTAGGTCGCTACTTTGAGCTAAATATGGGTAGGGCACCCACTGCTCACTATCCGTTTCTTGTGGCATAAACAGCTGCCACTGATTGAGTTCGCCATTCCACGCCACTTTCGCTATTGGATTCATGTAATTGCAGTGGCTCGAATCAAGTAAAAAGTGCTGCTTGATAAAAATGACGCCATTGTTCATGGTTTCAAAGCTTGCTTTACCCAATTCAGCAGGCGTACTTTGATTGCGTTGCTTACAGATAAGCTCCGCTCTGCTCTCTACTTGACGTTGTAGTAAACTCACTAGCCCCATGACGCTCTCACTTCAACAATATGAGTATCTGTGTAAAAGGTTACACTTCTCTAACCTAAGCATAGTATGTACTAGATATTTCATTGTCTGCATAGGCTTTCACAAAAATGTCATCTAACCGCAATAACATAGCGCTGTTTAGTTATAACCAATCGCATCTATTAGTGGGGAGTTTATTATGGTTCGTGTTGCGTTGGCTGCACTTTTATCTACATCACTGTTTTCAGTGCCAACGTTGGCTAAAGAGGTGAATGTTTCAGGCTCGACTTCGGTTGCTCGTGTCATGGATGTGCTCGCAGAAGACTACAACAGCACTCACCCAGACAGCTACGTAGCGGTTCAGGGCATCGGTTCGTCAGCCGGTATTACGTTGGTTAAGAAAGGTGTCGCTGATGTAGGTATGAGCTCTCGTTACCTAACAGAAAGTGAGCAAGATGAATCGCTTACGGTTAAGCCAATTGCTTTTGATGGATTGGCTGTGGTGGTGAATAAATCTAACCCGATTGAAAATGTCACTCGTGAGCAGCTGTTTGATATCTATAAAGGAAAGATTACTAACTGGAAACAGCTAGGTGGAAACGATCAAAAAATCGCTGTAGTCACGCGTGAAGCTTCTTCTGGGTCACGTTACAGTTTTGAAAGCTTGATGGGATTGACGAAAATCATCAATAGTCGTCTCGTGTCAGATATCAACCCAGATAACCTAGTGGTAAACAGCAACAGCATGGTGAAGACGATTGTTAACCACAATAAACAAGCGATTGGTTTTGTTTCTACAGGCTCAGTGGATAGTTCGATCAAAGCAATCCAGTTTGAAGGGGTAGAAGCGAGCAACAAAACAATCGCTACGGGTCAGTATGAATTATCTCGCCCTTTCCTTGTTCTATACAACCCTGACAAAGTTGATGAAGACTCTAAGTCATTTATTCACTACTTAAACAGCAGCCAAGCAAAATCTTTGATTGAAGAGTACGGCTACACGCCAATTAAAAAGTAGTCTCGCTACAATGTTTGAATGGAGAGCTTTGGCTCTCCATTTTTATTTTGGTTGAGAACAATGCGCCACTATTGTGATGAATTAAATAGTCTAAACTGATAATAGACTGAAAAATGGGAAAGTCAGATGCCCTTACGGATTGTCAAAGCACTTTTATTTTGCTTTGTATTTTTGTCAGGACCATCTGTTTTTAGCTCAAGTGAGCCGGCGTCTAGTACGGCCAAGGTGGTTCCTGTTATCAATATCAGCGGAGCAATCGGCCCTGCTGTGGGGGACTACGTGATTGAAGAAATTACGTTAGCAAACCAAACCCCGAATATCTCCGCTCTGGTGCTGACAATCGATACTCCCGGTGGCCTAGTCAGCAGCCTTAGAGAGATCAACCAATCGATCCTCGCCTCAAAAGTTCCTATTTTGTGTTTGGTCTACCCTCAAGGTGCACGCGCTGCCAGTGCCGGTACATTTATTCTGTATGCTTGCCATATTGCAGCAATGGCACCTGCGACGACATTGGGAGCGGCGACTCCGGTAAGCATTGGTGGGGCAAGCCCAGAAAAATCCGATGAGGCGCCAAACCAGCCGTCGGCAATGGAAAAGAAAATGCTTAATGATTCTATTGCTTATATACGATCGCTGGCGCAGCTACGAGGTAGGAATGCAGAATGGGCGGAAAAAGCGGTTAGAGAAGCCGCCACACTTTCATCGAGTGAAGCGTTAGAGAAAAATGTTATCAATCTCATTGCGGATACGCCTGAACAACTCCTTATCCAATCGGATGGGCTAACTGTTAGCCTAAATGATACAAGCACACCGTTAGCAACTGCAGAAGCAAAGGTCGAGTATAAGACACCGGATTGGCGTCATCAGTTTCTCTCAACTATTACCGATCCGAATATCGCGTATATCTTAATGATGATCGGTATCTATGGCTTGTTGCTAGAGTTCTATAGCCCTGGGTTTGGCGTCGCGGGTGTCGTCGGTGCGATTTGTCTTCTGATTGCGACTTATGCTTTTCAGATGCTGCCAGTGAACTACGTTGGAATGGGTTTAATTCTACTAGGCATAGGTCTTTTGGTGGCTGAATCGCTCATACCAAGTTTTGGCATTTTAGGCTTTGGTGGTGTCATTGCTTTCGTCTTAGGTTCGATATTCCTCATTGAGAGTGATCTACCAGAGCTACAAGTTTCGTTAAATCTTATCTATTCCATAGCGGTGCTATCAGCAGCGTTTGTTGTGTTTGTATTACGCAGAGTATTGCAGCTTAGACAAAGTCAGGTGGTGAGTGGAGCTGAATACCTGATTGGTCAGCAAGCGGTTGTCGAAAAGAGCTTTACCGCGGAAGGTTATGTGCATATAGCGGGTGAGCGCTGGGCTGCGCATGGTGATGACAGTTTCTCTCGTGGAGATATTGTCATAGTCGAGGCCATTGATGGTCTGAGTTTGAAAATTAGTAAACAGCAAGGAAGTGGCTATGATGGAACAAATAATCACTAGTGGCATGCTGACCCCAGTGCTGATTGTCGTGTTGGTACTTTTGATTGCATTCAGCATGTTCCACGTGTTGCGGGAATATGAGCGCGGGGTCATCTTTTTCCTCGGGCGTTTTCAAATGGTCAAGGGGCCGGGTTTGATCATTGTTATTCCCATGATTCAACAGATCGTCAAAGTCGATATGCGAACAGTGGTGATGGACGTACCGAGTCAAGATGTCATTAGTCGTGACAACGTATCGGTTAGAGTCAATGCAGTTATTTATTTTCGAGTGGTCGATGCACAAAAAGCAATCATCAACGTAGAGGATTATTTAGCGGCAACGTCTCAATTGGCGCAAACGACCTTACGTTCTGTATTAGGGCAGCATGAACTCGATGAGATGCTTGCCAATCGAGAGATGCTCAATACAGATATCCAGACGATTCTTGATGCTCGTTCGGATGGTTGGGGAATTAAGGTGTCGGATGTCGAAATCAAGCACGTGGATCTTAATGAAAGTATGATTCGCGCGATTGCCAAACAAGCGGAAGCAGAGCGCTCTCGAAGGGCGAAAGTGATACACGCGTCTGGTGAAATGGAGGCATCTGAAAAGCTTGTTGAAGCAGCAAGTAAAATGGCGACTCAACCCAATGCGATGCTATTGCGTTACTTGCAAACCCTGACGGAGATTGCCGGAGAGAAAAGCTCTACCATCGCTTTCCCACTGCCAATGGAGTTAATGGAAGGACTGTTTAAACGGAGTGGCAGTGGTGACAAAAAAGAATAGCCTATATGAAAAATGAGGCTCTCTATAACGAGAGAGCCTCATGGCGGTTGTTACTTCGACACGGTTCGCTGCTGCTGACCTTCAACATTCACAATGACGTAACTGACCAGTTGTCCGTTGATTTGTTTGTGGCTAGCCGTGGTTGATTGTCCATCCACTATTAGCGACGGGTACTCACCGTAGAACCAAGCTTCCCACTCAAGGGAGTGAGTTGAGTTGTTGGTCAAGCTCGTTTTATTCACCCCTTCATGTCGCACGGTAAGCTCATGTTCGCCCATGATTAAGTGTTTTGCCTCTAACCACTCAATGTCATTAGTTAGGTGTGAAGCCGTAATGATACGATCTTCAGAAGCATTAGGCTTAATGCCCATTAGTCCTTCGATGGTGTTGGAAATAAAAGTGAAAGATAGCTCAGGATAATCACCATTGGTTCCTTGAGTAGGGCGCTCATGGGGTTCGTCTTTTTTGTCCATGATGTATTGCATCCACTTCCAAGCTTCTTCGTTACGATTGTAAGGGAAGTAAGTTTCAGGGATATAGGTATAGGCTTCAATGTTGTTCGGTGCTTCAGGAGTCGATCCAATACCATCACCGAGCTTTTGGGCAATGAAATCGAGATATTTATCATTGCGCTCACCCGGATTGGTAACGCGTTTCATCGGCATAAACCAGCTGTTTTCTTTGCCAAAGTCGTTAAGACGCAAACCGTCTTTTTGTACTATGTTTACATAGTTTCCGAGCGGGTCATTAGGGTCTGCGATACTCCACTCGTGATTAAAGAAATCTTTGAGCTGTCGTGCTTTCTCATTCCAAACAGCGGCTTGACTGTAATCTTGACGAGCTTCAAGCATTTTAGAGTAGGCGAGAGTCGCTTGATACTGAGAGCCAATGGCGTCGCCCGCTTCAATTGGAAATTCACCACGTTCATTGTAGGTTGCTGAGCCTTCGAATATACCGCCATAACCCTCTGCGATACCATTTGGATCTTGGTCGTCGTGAAGAGCGATATAGTCAGTCAGCAACTTTGTATAGAATTGCCAAAGGTCTGCATCTTCAATATAGCGCTTGTCTCCGGTCCATAGATACTGCTGCCACGCTTTTTCGACAAATTCAAATTGGGCCGGAACTTCTCTAACAAACCAAGAATCGTCGACATAGTCGATCGTATGAGGTGTGCCATCAAAGTTCACTGCCCAAAGCGTGTACCACTTTCTTGATTCTGTGGAGTGCTTAGCGAAGGTTTTAAACATCGAGAAGTTCTCTGCGTCTAGACCTGCCAGCTTAGCGCCACTTGCCTGATGCAGGAAATCGCGTGAATAAAAAGCCGTTCGGTCAAAATATCCCGCCCAATATGAGGGGATGTAATCGGCAGTTCCCGTTCCATCGTTATTGTTCTCATCTCGGTTCACTAGATCGTGGTGACCTGTCATGACAAACCGATCGGTTTTATCCATTGCCCACGAAAATGAGTCTTGTAGTTTTACGTTCGAAGAGGTCACAACTAGCTGCTTAGGTTGTTCTCTAGCGATGAGTGTCCAGTGCTCTGGTTTATGGTCATTAGCGGTTAACTTGACTGTAATTGGATGAGTAAAGTCGAGTACGTCTCCTTCATTGATTGAGGTTGCGCTAGCGTCTGATATTTTAAGGTTGCCAATGGTCACTTGAGTTAAATCTGTGCCGTATGGCACTTGAAACTCAACGCGCTGATTTTCTCGATTGATGTTCGTTAGGCCAGACTGTTCTTCTGCATTGAACTGGATGATTTGATTGAAGCTCAATGGCTTGCTTTTATGGTTTTTAGCTAAGCTCACATTGTCGACACTCACGCCCCCTTTATCAGACCCTGTAACTGAGATTTTAATCTGTTCACCTTTCTCTAGTGCAATATGTTTAAGTGTATTTAGCTTATATTTTTTACTCTTTTTTACCGGCTTGCTAAACAAGACTTCGTCATAGAGATTAGTGATGATTAAAGACGCATCTGAAGAAGGACTGACAACATAAGCAGATAAGTCATAATAACCAGTTTCAGTAATGGTTACGGTTTGGCTGATGCTATGTGTTGTACCTGTCGCGATTCTGCCACGGTATTCACCTTGGTATGCTGAATCATTCTTGATATTGGCAAACCAGTAATCCCAGCCTAGCCCTTTATTTTCAAAGCTAGGATTTGTTATGAGGTTGTCATTGTGTTTGGCATAAGTAACGCCCGACGCAGCGATCGTACCGACGATAGCGCAGGCTAATAGGTTCCGTTTCATAATCTTCTCGTTATTGATTTATTGGATGTAGGGAAGGTTGCGCATAAAAAAGCGGGCAGTGCCCGCTATACAGCTATGTAGCTTGAGCAGGGTTGGTGGCCCTTGGCTTGCCATTTAACTCTGATTCACCATCTGTAACATGTTGGTACTTTTCGGTGAGTTGGTCTTGGATATTCTGGTGATACTTACCATTGAGCTTGTAGAAGCGGAAGTAAACAACCAATGCAATAGCAAAAAAGAAGGCGGGTAAACCGACCATGATGCATTGCATGCCAAACACGGTTTCTGGGCTTTGCACGACGTTAGGAACATAGTCGACAGCAGTAAGTGCAATACCGATAAAGAAAGCGGCGAAAGCCGAGCCTGCTTTTACAACCAGAGTTTGAACAGAGTAAGCGATACTTTCACAACGTTGGCCGAGCTTGTATTCACCGTAGTCTACGGTGTCGGCTACCATGATAACGTTCAGTACCCAAAACAGTGCCGTTCCGATTTGTAGCAGAACGCCAGCGGCGGATATCAACAAAATGCTTTGTTTATCGTACATACCTACATAGATAAGCACCGCACTACCTAAAATTGGCAAACTTGAAGCGCACGCCCACAGGGTTCGGCGAGAAAACATTTGGGCGAGTTTAGGGAATAGAACTAGTGTGATTAGGTTAGCAATACCAGCGTATGCCATGTAGTAAGGGAAGAGGTCTTCGTTGCCGACGACATAAGTAAAGTAGTAAACAGCAAACGCGGTGATGATGTTGGTGGCAAGGTTGTAAGACAGCGCCATACACAAGACACTGGTTAGCTGGTCGTTCTTGTAGATAAGCTTAAGAAGTTTGTTCAGTGTTACTTTCTCTTCGGGCTTACTACTGTCGAGTTTGTTGGTCGAATAGCGCTCTTTAACGTTTCTTAACGTGATGTAAGTTGAGACAACAAAGCAGCCAATAAGCAGTAAAGTAAACACTTGGAAGCCATAACCCTTGTCGTCGCCTCCCACATAATTAACGAACGGCATTGCAATGGCCGCGGTAACAAGCCATGCGAGGCTTGCGAAAAATCTAGGGTAAGGGACGAGATCTTCACGTTCTCGTTTGTCTAGTGTCAGAGTAGGGACTAACGACCAGAACGGAATGTCCATCAAAGTGTAGGTCATCCCCCATAAAATGTAAGTGACGGCGGCATAAGCAATAAGCCATGGGCCTTCGATATGATGGGCGCTAAACAGCATAAACAGCACAATCGAGTTGGTAATCGTACCAACTAATATCCAAGGTTTAAATTTGCCCCAGCGGCTACGAGTATTGTTGACGATCCAACCCATAATCGGGTCATTGACCGCATCCCATATTCGTGCGACGAGGAAGATGGTCCCCACTGTTGCCGCAGAGATACCAACTACATCCGTGTAGTAAAACATCAGGTACATATAGACAATGGTAATGGCAAAATCCTTACCAAATGCCCCAAAGCCGTAACTCAGCTTTGTGTTCATTGAAATGCTCATGGGTGCTCCTTACGCCTCCTTGGTAGGAGGCGTATATTGTTCACGTTATTTTGTTATCAGAATTGTCTGTTGTTATTTTTAGTTAGACTTTTGGATGGACCCAATCTGGTAACCAACCGCGGTGCGCTTCAATCAGATCGTCCACTAAGGCGTAAATCTCTTCTAGCCCCAAGACAGCTGCTGTGTGTGGGTCGAGCATAGCCGCATGATAAATTCGCTCACGGTTTTCAGTTAAAATCGCTTCTGTCAGTAGTGTCTGCACATTAATGTTGGTCTGCATTAATGCGGCTAGATGGTTAGGCAGTCGGCCCGCTTTGATTGGTTGAACACCATTAGCATCGACCAGACAGGCAACCTCAACACAGCAGCCTTGTGGCAAGTTATCGATAAGAGCCTCATTTTTCACATTGCCATAGATTACACTTGGCGTTCCGGTCCAAATGGAATTCATGATCGTGCTGGCATACTCGTGAGATTCATTGACGGTAATCTCATCAGCATTCTTAAAGGCTTCTAGATCTTGTTTCCAATCAGCAATTTGTTCTACACAACGTTTTGGGTATTCGTCGAGTGGTACTTTATAACGTTCAATCAAATCTGGGCGGTTTGGCTTAATAAAATATGGGGTGTATTCAGAGAAATGTTCAGAAGATTCAGTGACAAAATAACCGAGCTTCTTAAACATTTCGTATCTAACTAGGTTGGTGCAGCGACCATTGTGATGAAGACCAGGTTTAGGCGCTTGACCACTCTCAAAAGCAGTGAGTAGATCTGGGTAAATATCGACATAGTCACCCTGTTCTGTCTTCTTCTCTAGGGTTAAGTAGTAGGCCATATGATTGATGCCCGCGCAGGTGTAACGTAGGTCTTTGTAGTCGAGGTTAAGATCGCGGGCCAGCTCTTCTGCCGTGCCTTGTACAGAATGGCATAAACCTACCTGTTTGATGTTTGGGTATTTCTCGTACATGGCCCAGGTATTCATCGCCATAGGATTGACGTAGTTAAGCATCGTGGCATTAGGGCACACTTCGCTCATGTCTTCACAAACTTTCCATAGGTGTGGAATTGTACGCAAAGAACGCATGATGCCGCCCGGACCGAGAGTATCGGCGATGGTCTGCTCCAATCCGTGTCGTTTACACACTTCAAAATCGGTCACAGTACATGGTTCATAGCCTCCAATTTGAAAGGCGATGACGACAAAGTCGGCACTTTCCATTGCTTCTCTTTGGTCCAAGTGGCAGCTAATTGAGCCAGTTGCACCTGCAGACTGCATCAGTTTACTCACTACTAGGTAAGATTCTTCTAAACGCGTCCCGTCAATGTCCATGAGTGCAATATGGGCATTCTTTAAGGCTGGTTTGTGGAATACGTCACCAAGAATGTTCTTAACAAAAATGGTCGAACCTGCACCGATGAAGGTGATCTTCGGGGTATTCATTATCTTTTTCCTCATCTATCACGTATTGGGTTGGATGAGTCAACATTACCCGAGTATGTTGTGACGATTCGTCTCACTTAAAAACCGCAAACTCCTATTTTCTAATATTTTTAATTGCAGTAGTGAAGATCTTAGTTTTTGGGAGATATTGAATACAAAGCGGGATGGATTATGTCGGCATTCAGAATATCAATGAGCGAGGGCATCACAGCGTGTGATGAGTATGGTTTGGTATGAGCTAGGTCTGAGTAATGTGGTTTGAGATTTGCAAAACTACGTTATCCCATTTTTAACGGAATCAATGATGAATAAACGAGAAACTGAAGCGACGCATCTTGTTACGCAAAATGAGTACTCAAATGACAGTGTACTTGTCAGCCCGCTTTCGTTGTATTCATCGTATGAAAAGATCGACGTTGAAGCGCGAGCTCCCCATTCCATGCCTGGTTATCATTGGCATGGACAGGTTGAGGTAAACATCCCATTTGGCGACGATGTCGAGTACATCGTTAATGGTACGCCAATTGTCATCGAAAACGGGGCGGTAGGGCTGTTTTGGGCTTCTGTTCCTCATCGCCTGACTGAACCGGGAAAAAGCCACAATATGGGTATTATCAATATTCCTATTCATCAGTTTATGTCTTGGCCTTTAAGCCGAGATCTTGTTAATCAAATTACCCATGGGTGCGTCTTACAGTCAGACTCTACATCGTTGGTGAGTGAATTTGAATTGGCTAGATGGGCTAGGGAAATGAGTGATGATTCCGAAAGTCGTCAACAGCTTGCCGTTGATGAAATTGGGTTGATGCTGCGTCGAGTTTGCGTTGATGGTTGGAAGCAGTTGGTTTCAACCCAAGCCGACAGGTCGGCGAAAAAAGGGGTATCAAAACATTCACAATTTTATGTCAGTCAAATGCTCGAGTTTATTGCGACCCACCACAATATGCCGTTGACCACCAAAAAAATTGCAGAGCATGTCGGTTTACATGCCAACTATGCAATGAATGTCTTTCAGCGCACGATGCAGATGACGATTAAGCAGTACATTACAGCGATGCGGATCAATCACGCAAGAGCACTGCTAAGCGATACGGATAGAACCATCTTAGATATTGCGCTGACAGTGGGATTCAATTCAAGCAGTCGATTCTATGAGACGTTCCAGACTTACATAGGGGTGACTCCTACCCAGTATCGGAAACTAGCAAGGGAAGATCATCGTTGGAGTCTGCATGGAAGTAACCCACTCTATGATCTTGAAAAGGGCGCGTGTGATGGCAAGCGACCAGTTAGTGTTACAAGAGAGATAAACGAGCAATAAAAAAGCTCCTATCAAAGGAGCTTTTTGTCTCAGAGTTAGCGGTTATTCGAAATCAACACCCGCTTCTTTGTACAGACGGCGGCATGCTTTGCCATCGCTGTGGAATAGGTGACAACGGTGCGCTGGGATACCAACAGACAGTTTATCGCCTGGTTCGACATCTAGCGTGTCAGGTTGGCGGTAAATCATATCGGCATCGGCTGCATCGATGTGTAAGTAGGCTTGAGTTTCATTGCCTAGTTTTTCAACGATGTTAACTTCACCTTCAATAGTCGCATCACCTTCGTTTGCTGGTAGCAAGTGCTCTGGACGAATACCTAGCGACATACGTTCACCGCGAGTAACCGTTGTTCCATCAACTGGAATCCAAAACGCAGTGCCATTCGCAAGCTGAACCATGACACGATCTTTCTCAGCCGCTTCAATGAAGACACTCATAAAGTTCATTTTTGGTGAGCCAATGAAACCAGCGACAAAACGGTTCTCTGGGTAGTGGTAAAGCTCTAGTGGGCGACCAACTTGAGAGACAAATCCTGCGTCTAGTACAACGATCTTATCTGCCATGGTCATGGCTTCAACTTGGTCGTGCGTTACATAAATCATGGTACAGCCAAGCTTGCGCTGAAGCTTAGTGATTTCAGAACGCATTTGTACACGAAGTGCGGCATCAAGGTTGGATAGCGGCTCATCCAGTAGGAACACATTTGGTTGTGAAACCAGCGTACGACCAATTGCAACACGCTGACGCTGACCACCCGATAGCGCTTTAGGTTGGCGCTCAAGAAGGTGGCTCAATTGTAGGATTTCAGCGGCATGTTCAACACGCTTACTGATTTCACCTTTGTCGGCTTTTGCCAGCTTAAGGCCAAAAGACATGTTGTCGTATAGGTTTAAGTGAGGGTAAAGAGCGTAAGATTGGAACACCATACCAACACCACGTTTGGATGGCTCGACGTCATTCATGTGCTCATCACCAATGTAGAGATCACCGGATGTGATGTCTTCTAGGCCTGCAATACAACGTAATAGTGTTGATTTACCACAACCTGATGGACCAACAAAGACAACAAACTCACCTTCTTTGATTTCTAAATCAACATTCTTGGAAATTAGTACGTCACCGTAAGCTTTACATACATTTTTTAACGTGACACTCGCCATCTAGCTCGCCCTCGATCAATTTTTTATATTTTACTGCCTATCATTATATGAATTATGGAGCAGGCAATAATAGTAGGAATTTGGTAAGGAATGGATTCTATATAACAGAATGTAAGAAAATATGGGTGAAGGAGTTCCTCACATCACCCACCAAGCCAAATTCAGGTTTGCTTTCCCCCGTGTGACACAAGCTTCTCCCCCGAACGAATCAGTTTCCTGAATACCTACGTGACTTGTGCACTCATTTGCAAACCCTAGCGGCATTGTAACCAGTCACCATGAAACACGTGTTACTGGAAAGGGTTCTTACCATCCACTCTTGGATGGCTGTAGTTTGCTGTTTTCACCCCTCTGCTACATCCTCCTAATCCGATTTTTTGTAGGGGTAGTAGGAGGGGAGGAGGTACCAAAGGGCGCAGAAGGCGTAGCGAGACGGAGTTCAAATATTTCCGTTTGATTACATTGAAATCGATCACACAAAGAGATTGTTTTGAGACTTTGGTCACCAACCTGTAACGATGATGATCACGAAAATAGTCCATAATAGCGAGGGCGTAGGGAGTAGGAGGATGAGCCTTTTGTCAGTTTGGCTGAAAATAAGTGCTGAAATACGGCGAAACCTCTGGTGGAGCCCTACAACACAAATATAAAAAGGATATGAACATGAAAAATGCCCTAAGCACAGTAGCACTAGGAACACTTGTTGCTCTTGGCTCTTTTGGTGCAAATGCTGCTATCGAAGAAGGTCAATTAACTATCTGGATCAACGGCGATAAAGGCTACAACGGACTTGCTGAAGTAGGTAAACAATTTGAAGAAGACACAGGTATTAAAGTGACAGTTGCTCACCCTGATGCGCTTCAAGACAAATTCCCTCAAACAGCAGCGACTGGTGACGGTCCTGATATTGTGTTCTGGGCTCACGACCGTTTTGGTGGTTACGCTGAAGCAGGTCTTCTAGCTGAGATCAAGCCATCTGCAGAAATCAAAGAAGGCATTGTAGACTTCGCATGGGACGCAGTTAAATACGATGGCAAAATTATCGGTTACCCAGTAGCAGTAGAATCTCTATCGCTAATCTACAACAAAGATCTAGTGCCTAATCCACCTAAGAGCTGGGAAGAAGTTGCTGAGCTAGACGCGCAGCTTAAGAAAGACGGTAAATCTGCAATCATGTGGAACCTAAAAGAACCGTACTTCACTTGGCCGCTAATGGCAGCTGACGGTGGTTACGCGTTCAAATACGGCGCAGCAGGTTACGACGTGAAAGATGCGGGTATCGCAAACGACGGCGTTAAAGATGCAATGAACTTTGTGAAAGGTCTAGTTGATAAAGGCGTTATCTCTTCAGACATGGACTACTCAGTTTCTGAGTCTGCGTTCAACCAAGGTAAGACTGCGATGACAATCAACGGCCCTTGGGCATGGGGTAACATTGAGAAATCTGGTATCAACTACGGTGTAACAACTCTACCTAAGTTTAACGGTCAGTCTTCTAAGCCATTCGTTGGAGTACTAACGGCGGGTATCAGCACAGCTTCTCCAAACAAAGATCTAGCGGTTGAGTTCATCGAGAACTACCTACTGACTAACGACGGTCTACGCAAAGTTAACGATGACAAGCCACTAGGTGCAGTAGCGCTTAACTCTTTCCAACGTGAGCTAGATGCAGACAAGCGCATTGCAGCAACAATGGATAACGCGATGAACGGCGAAATCATGCCAAACATCCCTCAGATGAACGCGTTCTGGGGCAGCGCGAAAAACGCAATCATCAACATCGTTGATGGTCGTCAAACTGTAGATGCAGCACTTGCAGATGCAGAAAAACAAATGACTAAATAATTAAGTTCTACCCTTTTAAGGAGGGGGTAACCCCTCCTTCATTTTCAAGTTTTATTATCGCTAGCAGGTTCTTTTATGCAGTCAGTTCAAGGTACAGATGCGATGGCGTCTACAACAACGAGCTTGCCATCAAGTAAAAGTGTATTCATTAAATGGGGCTTACTGGGCTCTGTGGGTATCATTAATGGATACGCCACAATTCTTATGTATTCTCGCGGTGAGATGGCTTTTGCCATTCTGACCCTAATCTTAACCGCACTCGCGTTATTTATTTTCGGTAGTAAAAAGACCTACGCACACCGTTACATCTACCCTGGCATTGCGGGCATGATTCTGTTCATCCTGTTCCCACTTGCGTATACCGTCGGTCTTGCCTTCACAAACTACAGTGCGAAAAACCAACTTTCCTTTGAACGTGCTCAGTCGGTCTTAATGGACCGTACTTTCCAAAGCGGCGATAGCTACCCATTTACTCTGTACAAAACAGATAATGGCCACCGCCTTGCTGTTAAGAAAGGCGATCAACTGCTAGCAACCGATACTTTCAACCTTGCCACTCTATCTGCGTCAGATATGGACTTAGCTCCAGTCGACTCTGTAGCGGGCGAGAAAGAAAAAATCAAAACCATCATCAAAAACAAAAGTGCGCTAGGTGGCTTAGATCTGCACCTGCCGTCGGGTGAAGACATTCGCATGAGCGGTCTACGTAAGTTCGCTGCGGTTGTTCCTCTATACACTCTTCAAGATGACGGTGAGACGATCTTTAACAATCGTACTCAAGAATACTTGCGTCCTAATATGGAAGTAGGCTTCTATCAACCAGTCGACGAACAGGGTCAGTTTGTTGGCTCAACCGTTTCACCTGGCTTTATCGTTGATATCGGTACCCACAACTTTGAGCGTGTGTGGAAAGATGATGGCATTAAAGAACCATTTATCAGCATCTTTATCTGGACGGTACTATTCTCTGCATTAACTGTTGGTTTAACCGTTGTAATCGGTCTGGTACTTGCGAGTGTTGTGCAGTGGGAAGAGCTGAAAGGTCGTGCGATTTACCGAGTGCTACTAATTCTTCCTTATGCGGTTCCTGCGTTTATCTCGATTCTGATCTTCAAAGGTTTGTTTAACCAGAGCTTTGGTGAGATCAACATGATGCTAGAGGCACTATTTGGCATTAGCCCAGCTTGGTTCTCTGACCCAATCATGGCTAAGAGTATGGTGTTGATTGTCAACGTATGGCTAGGTTTCCCTTACATGATGATTCTGTGTATGGGTCTGCTAAAAGCGATTCCAGAAGATTTGTATGAAGCATCTGCCATCGATGGTGCGAACTTCATCGACAACTTCCGCAAGATCACCATGCCTTTGATGATTAAGCCGCTTACACCGCTGCTTATCGCAAGTTTCGCATTCAACTTTAACAACTTCGTATTGATTCAGCTTCTGACTCAAGGTGGTCCAAACATGATTGGTACTTCCGAGCCAGCAGGTTACACAGACCTACTTGTAAGCTACACCTACCGCATTGCGTTTGAAGGTGCTGGTGGCCAAGACTTCGGTCTAGCAAGTGCGATTGCAACGCTTATCTTCCTATTGGTTGGTGCGCTTGCCCTAATCAACCTACGTTTCACTAAGCTGTCTCAGGATTAAGGAGAGATTCCAATGGCAATGGTACAAGGTAAATCACTTAAATACCGTGTATGGGCAACGCATATTGCTATGTGGGTGTTCCTAGCGTCAATCATCTTCCCACTGTTGATGGTAATCGCAATTTCGTTCCGTGAAGGTAACTTCGCAACGGGTAGCATTATTCCTGATAATCCGTCATTAGAGCACTGGAAACTGGCTCTTGGATTTTCGGTGACTAACGCAGATGGCAGTGTAACGCCGCCGCCATTCCCTGTATTAACTTGGTTATGGAACTCAGTGAAAGTGGCAGGCATTAGCTCGATTCTTATTGTTGCGCTGTCTACGACTTCTGCATACGCGTTTGCTCGCATGCGCTTCAAAGGTAAAGACACCATCCTTAAAGCGATGATGATTTTCCAAATGTTCCCTGCGGTTCTAGCGCTCGTAGCACTTTATGCCCTATTCGATAAGCTAGGTCAGTACATTCCGTTCCTTGGTTTGAATACGCATGGCGGTCTGATTTTCTCTTACTTGGGGGGGATCGCACTTCACGTATGGACGATTAAAGGCTACTTTGAAACGATTGATAATTCACTAGAAGAGGCAGCAGCACTAGATGGCGCGACGCCTTGGCAAGCATTCAGATTGGTACTACTACCATTGTCAGTGCCTATCCTTGCTGTTGTGTTCATTCTGTCGTTCATCGGTGTGGTGGGTGAAGTTCCAGTAGCATCTTTACTACTTTCTGATGTAAACTCATATACATTAGCGGTTGGTATGCAGCAGTATCTATACCCTCAGAACTATCTATGGGGTGACTTTGCAGCAGCAGCAGTATTGTCTGCATTACCAATAACCATCGTATTCTTGCTTGCACAGCGCTGGTTGGTCGGAGGATTGACCGCTGGTGGTGTGAAAGGTTAATAAGAACGATAAGGGCGACCGCAAGGTCGCCCATTTTGTTTCTCAGCTTAACACTTTTGGTTTGGCCGCCGATCAGTTAAGTCGAGAGCAGAACTGGCGTTACGCATAGCTGGCTGTTAGCTAGATTCCTTACTATTTCACTACTAACAGTTTTTGTAACCATAACCCGGCTTTGTCCCGGGTTTTTTTATGCCTGAATAACGCTAAGACAGAGCCAGTATAAAGTGCCTAGATTGGATTGAAATCAACGGGATGAGTTGGTGCGACTAGGTATAAGTTCTGAATTGCAACAGTGGTGTTTGTTGCATTAACTTGCGGGAAGCAACACGATGTTTTAGCTACAGCTCTCGACTAGAAGGCGCACAGCCAAGATATTGCAGAAGCACATAGATGCTTTCTTGAGAGAGGGCGACTTTTCGAAATAAGTCTGCAAAGGTATCGTCGCCACCGAAGCAGGTGCGGATATAGTGATTGATCTCATCTTCACCATAGCCTTCAACATACATGGTACGAACCCACTGGTACTCAACAGCTTTCAAGTTTGACAATGTAGTTTCACTCAAAGTGGTTTCGTTGAGTTCCAAGAGACGTTCCTTCATACGCAATGTTTGATTTAGTCAGCGGATTTAATCAAATCAAGATGAAGGAAAAATGACAGAAATGTGGCGTTACGGTGACTAATTCTTAAATGGAGGCACTTGGCCTCCAATTTGGCAGAAAGCTCACTATTTTAGATACTTAACGTGCGCTTCCATTTCTTCTCCAATCTCTTTACGCATGTTCATTAGACGGATTGCTGAGTCGCGTAATTCAATATCTTCTGGCGTTTCTGGAATCCACTCTGGAACAGAGGTCGGGGTGCCGTTCTCATCGACCGCAACCATAATGACAATGCAGTGAGTCGTTAAGCGATTGTTCATCTCTTTTGGATCACTTGCTTGAACATCAATGGCGATATGCATTGAGCTCCTTCCGGTATAGATGACCTTAGCACTTACTTCGACAAGGTTACCGACGTGAATCGGTGCCACAAAGCGAATCCCACCTGCATAGGCGGTAATACAGTATTTGCCACTCCACGCCGCCGCGTTGGCGTAGGCTGCCAAGTCGATCCACTTCATCACAGCGCCGCCGTGGACTTTCCCCCCAAAGTTTACGTCTCCCGGTTCTGCTAGAAAACGTAACGTAATATCGCGTTGACCATTGCTCATCTATTAGTCCTTTATTGTTTATATATATTACTATTTTAGTTGTATAAGAATGTAATTTGTAAACTTGAGAGCAAAGCGCCTCTCTTCACTATTGTAAGCTGAAGCCTGCTCGAATCATGAGTTCGATGGCTTAGCCTCGATTATTTTATCGACTAACCAACGTCCTGCTGGTCCTAGTTCATGACTCCAAGCAAGCTCCACGGCCCAGTTCATTTTCCCATCATCGAAATCCAGATCCAGTAAGGTTAACAAGTCTTGTTCAACCAAAGGCGTCGCCAATTGACGCGGATAGAATGCGTAACCGACACCAGCAATTAACAGTTCACGTAACTGATAGAAGCTTGAATAGTGAATGAGGTTTGGCCCCAAGCGAATGCCTTCTATGAGCTCTTCAGTGCTAACTAGACCTGGTAACGGAAAGAGCTGCGCATGCGGTTGGAGATCTGCGAGAGTTAACTGACCGCGAACTTTTGCCAATGGGTGCGAAGGCGCGACTGCAATACACCATTGAATACGATCAACCATAGCTTCTTCACCGCCATGGTTACTGCGCAAACGCCCTAATGTCAGAGTGATATCGGCAGGCTGGATATGCTTACCTGCATTCAAACGAACACGATCGCAGGTTAACGCCGCTTGTTCGCTATCTAGTAACACTAATTCTACGGTCGGATACTTGTGTTTAAACTCGACGAATACCTGTGTGAAGTAGTCAAACATCACCATACCGTGCAGGGCAACGCGTAGCTGTGGCTCTTCACCTGAGCTGACGGCCTGCGCCTGTTTTTCAATTCCTTCAAGCTTGGGGATTATTTCTAACGCTTGTAGATAAATTTGGCGTCCTAATAAAGATAAGGTCGGCTTTTTCCCGGAATGACGTTCAAATAGCTCGGCTTCAAGGTCAAACTCAAATGCTTGAATGGATTGTTGCACTGCAGCCGCGGATACTCCAAGCTTTCGACCAGCAGCAGAAAATGAGCCTGTTTCAGCAACGGCCCACAGGTATTGCAATCTTTCCGTCGTAACAATCATGATTTTCTTTGCTCTCTATTCAAGCTATTCAACCTCAGCCTTAAAGTACTGCTTTATGCTTTAAATACTAGCTTATTTTGATTTATATAATTAGAGTCAAACTTTATAAGTGATAACAATACGATAACTTTTGTTGTTGTGAAATCAATTTGTTAAACAAAGGGCTATCCTTAGCCATTGTATGATTCGAGTGAGGAACTTAGAACTTGTAGACGTAACGTAGTTTTACGGTTGATTCTGTACCAGCGACATAGCCCGCTATCGGGTCACCTTCACCAACAAAGCGCGTTTTCATTCCGGTGCTTCTATTGTTAACGGCAAACCGCTCATGGACTAACATCAGTTTGTGGTCCCCAGAGCCTGTAATATCTAAGCCTACATTGAAGTCTAGCTTTAGCGTGCCACCATTTTCATCCGATAGCCATCCTGCATACTGAGGGTGGAATCCGAAGCTAAGACGGTCAGTTACTCGGTAATCCATCTTAGTATTTAGTTGAAAACCTTGGTCTTCGACTCTACTACCTGTGGTGGCAGACTTGTTTGAGAGATAAGCAATAGCTGGGTTAACTCTTAAACAGAAGTTATCCCAGCAATCTTTGTAGGCATAACCAATGGAACCGATAGACGGACCTGCACCAAGAAAGTCACCCTTGATGAGATCAAGTGATAGGCCATGGTGATCATTCCAGTAGCCATAACTCCAATTTCTGGCGACAGTGATTTTTCCATCTTTGTTCCATTTCGCAGCGGTAATATTGTCGACCGTGAGACCGCCGAGATCCAATCCTGCCCCCTGCAATATTGTTTCAGTCTGGAATGTGTCATGTTTGGAATCCGAACGGACGGTTTTCGCGCCTTCGATGCCAAGAATGCCAAACCACGCTGCATTAGCGCTCGGTATTACTATCATTAGGCTGGTTGCTAGCCACCTTAGCTTTTTGCTGTGCTTCATGGGGTTACCTTTGTGTTGGTGAGGGTTCTTTTCTAAACCCGATCTTGAAGCACGCTGTCAGTATGTAGAAATGAGTAGCTATTAGGTTATTAGATAGATGATTAACTTTGTTACGAACGGAATTCGAATCGTGTATTGTTAAAGAAATGTTTATTTTAGAAGGGGCGCTATGCCGTATTGGTTATCTGCAAGTTTTAAGCTTGCCATTGCTGCGAGCGTTTTTTCGATCCTCCCTTCTTACCTTAATGCTATCGCCCAGCATTTTGCACTCTCTTCTAAACTCGTCAATGCATTAGCCACCGTTGAGTTGATGGGCTTCGCGGTCGCATGTGGATTGAACGTTCTACTATTGAGGAAGGGCGTAGCGTTTAATGACCGCATAGTGTTGTGCTTACTCTGTTTCTGCAATTTAGCTAGCGCCTATATCACGGCTTTACCTCTGTTCTTCCTAGTTCGTGGCCTTGCGGGTATTTGCGCTGGTCTCGTTATTGTTAGGTGTTATGAAGTACTCAGCGCCGATAAACACCCAGATGCAGCGTTTGGTAGAGCAATAGCTATTCAGATGACGGCGACAGCGGGAATGTTTTTATTGTTGCCGTTTTTAATTGAGGGTACCGATTCCAGTGTGATGTTTATAGCCCTAGGCGCCTTGGTTGGTTTGACGTCCCTACAGAGCTCGTTACCTAGCTTCTCGGCTGGCGAAGAACAGAAAGATATCGATGTTGACTACAATACGGTTTTTATTAGCTTGAGTGCGATAGCCATGGTGATTCTTACTCACTCTGCAGTATGGTCAACGCTCGGTTCCGCCGCATCAAAACACCACATCACCCTAGATGAACAGGGGCTACTCTTTTCTGTCGGAACCCTGTTTAGTATTGGGGGAGCGATGCTGGCAACATTAGCTCCTGTTTATTCGCGTAAAAAATGGATTTTGCCTTTCGCCATTGGATTACAATGTTTGGTGGTTTCCTTAATGCTCACGGGGCAGGAACGTTACATTTTCACTATCGCTACCTTCTTTTTCCAGTTGCTTTGGAACTTGATCGTCCCTCTTGTGATGGGAACTATTGTGAGTGGAAAAAATGGTGGGGTAGTGGTGCGTTATACGCTAGCAGCTCAAACTTTTGGTGCGGCATTAGGCCCGATGATTCTTGTGCCTGGGTGGGTCTTGCCTGAAATGCTCATTGCGTTGCTTATCACTTATCTATTGGTTTCTTCTTCTATGGTGTTGAATAAAGCTTAACTTTGACCTATCGGAATTGTTAATAGTACCTAAATCGTATTATTGCTTGCCATCGCTTAACGTTGCAGTACTAACTATCGATAGCGAGGGGTTCCAAATGTTTAAGTTCTTTATTCGAAGACCAAAACTTGCCATTGTCATCTCCATATTCATCTCTATAGCCGGCATTGTGTCTGCGTATCTCTCTCCTATGGGGAGATACCCAGATGTTGCGCCGCTGACTATAGCCGTTGATACCTGGATGGATGGGGCGACAGCAGAAGTACTCACCAAGACAGTCGCACCTGAAATAGAAAAGCAGGTAAATGGTGTAGCTGGTATGCAGTACATGAAGTCCACTTCTAGTGCCGATGGCACCTATTCTTTGGAGATTGTGTTTGAGAATGGCACCGATGCTGATAACGCGGTGACGTTAGTGCAGAACAGGGTGAATCTCGCGTTACCGGAGTTGCCTGGTGATGTCATGCGCAATGGTGTGAAAGTAGAAAAGCTGTCGAACGGCATGCTGATTGGTCTTTCTATCCAAGATCCTAAAGGACAAGCCACCGATACAGAGATCAGTTCATTCGCGGGCGGTGAGTTTAAAGAGGCGCTGCAACGTATCTCTGGTGTGTCGAAAATCGATGTTTTGGGTGAGAAAAAATACGCGATGCGTATATGGTTAGACCCCAATAAAATGCGCCAGTTTTCTGTTGATGTTGATGCTATTCAGCAAGCTATCGCAACTCAAAACAAGATCAGCCCAGCGGGTTCGTTAGTGGGTGACTTGCTTGAGTATCCCTTAACTGTCGATGGCGGCCTTACCACTCAAGAGCAGTTTGAGAATATCGTTGTGCGTGGTAGCGCTCTTCAGAGAAAAGTGTTCCTTAAAGATGTCGCGAAAATTGAGTTAGGCGCAGAGGTATACACCGCAAATGCTTACTCTGGAGTCAATGACGGTTCGGTGGTATTTATCTACAAAACGCCAGATGCCAATGCTGTTGAGGTTGGCTCAGCAGTAGCAGACCTATTGAAAGAGCTACCAACCGAGTATCAAATTGAGTATGTCTATGACGCGACGAGCTTTGTTCACGGTGCGATCGATAACGTATTAGAAACCTTGTTGCTTGCCGTTTTGATTGTGGGCTCGGTGACACTCATCTTCATGCAGTCGCTACGTTTAACCATGATTACGGTCACTGCCATTCCTGTTTCTCTTATTGGTACCTTCACTTTCATGTACGCTTTGGGTATCGACATTAACATCATCTCTATGTTGGGCTTGGTCATGGCCATCGGTATTGTGGTAGATGCTGCCATCATTGTGATTGAAGCGGCAGAACATGAGTTCCATAACAACCCTAACATCGCGGTAAAAGAGGCGGTTGAACTGGCTCTTGATAAAGTGGTCGCTCCGATCATCGCATCTGCTTTGGTACTTCTTTCTGTGTTTGCTCCTACGATCTTTATGAGTGGCATGACAGGTATTATCTACAGTGAGTTTGGCATCGTGCTGAGTGTTTCAGTGCTAGTGTCAACGGTTGTTGCTCTGAGTCTAACTCCGGCTTTGTGTGCTCTATTTATGAAACCACCGAAGAAAGGCAAATTGGCTCAAAGCGTCGAGAAGATGATCGGCTACAAGATTTCTTCATTCACATTCTTAACCAAATGCTTTGTTCGCTTCCCTCTTATCTCTTTACTCCTATTGGGCGGTGGCGTTTGGTTGGCTGTTGAGCAGGGGCAAGAACTACCTCAAGGTATGTTGCCAGCAGAAGATACCAGTGCCGTGTTTGTTGTGGGTGGGTTCGAGCCGGGTACCGCACTCAAAGTGACAGATCGTTATACCCTAGCTGCTGTTGAGGAGCTACAAAAGATCGATGGTGTGAAAAACTCTATCGCAGCTTCTGGCTTCAACCTTCTCAATGGTAACGCAGATATGAGCAGCTTCTTGATTCTGCTAAACCTAGATTCGATTGATGAGCGTGAACTCTCTGATGAAGAGATCACCAACAAAGCCAATGAAGTGCTTCAAGAGATGGAGATTGAGGGCTTTGCATTCAAGCCGCCAGTGATCCCTGAACTTGGTATGGTCGATGGTGTGAACTTTGTTCTGGTTGACCAAAAAGGGCGTTCTCCTGAAGAGTTGAACCAAGACACTCAAGCGATTTTATCAAAGTTGAATGAGATGGAATCGGTATCCGTTGCGATGACACAGTTCGCGGTGAACAAGCCGTCTATCAAGCTAAACATTGACCGTAAGCGTATGTTGGAATATGGCATTAGCTACGCAGATTTAGTTGATGGTATGCAAGCTCACTTTGGCGGTCAGTATGTGAATACGTTCAACCTTAACGGTAGAAACTACAAGGTGATGATGCAAAACAGCCCAGAGCATAGATTGAATGAAAAAGCATTGAACAATGTCTACATCAATTATGGAAATGGTCAGAGTCGTCCTGCCAATGAGCTGTTCTCTATTGAAGAAGTGAAGGTACCGAACTTTATCAACCGATACAACGCGATGCAGTCGGTATCGATTGATGTTCTACCATCAAGCTCAACGGGTGCAGTTATCGCGGATTTGCAAGCTCTCGATCTTCCAGAAGGTTACTCCATTGAGTTCACTGGTACTGCCAAAGAGGAGATTGAGGCCGGCAGCCAAGCGGTGGTTATCCTCGCTCTAGCATTGTTGATTACATATTTAGTACTGGCCGGACAATATGAGAGCTGGTTAATACCGGCAGCGATCATGGCAATGGTTCCAACAGCGGTGATTGGCATTATTGGAGGAGTATCATTGCTTGGCGCTGAGGTGACGATATTTACTCAACTCTCAGCCGTGCTACTGGTTGGTATGGCGGTTCGAAATGCAATCTTGATTGTCGAGTACGCCAAAGAGTTGCGTGAAGTTCAAGGCTTACCATTGAAGACCGCAGCCGTTGAAGCAATGCGCTTACGTGCAAGAGCAGTATTTATGACAGCGTTCTCTTTTGCGGTAGGTTTGGTTCCATTGATGATGGCCGACGCGATTGGTAGCGGTGCACAACAAGCACTCGGCTGGGCATCGTTTGGCGGTATTGTTACCGCGACTTTCCTCGGTTGTATTGCTGCATGTATCTTCTTCGTGGTGTTCCAATCGATTCGAGAGCGTTTTAAATCACCAAAGCTAGAGGCATGCCCACAGTAGTATCCACTAGCAAAAACAAAACAAACGCCGCCTGATATTCAGGCGGCGTTTATTTATCTACTATTTGCCCAAATTCTTTGAAAAAGCGCTTTCCAACCGGATCGAGTGTTGAATCGGTTAGCTTAATTTGATTGGTATACCACAGAGCCGGTTTTTGCTCTGCTAATTCCAGCTGCTTTACTCTTTTCTCTTGAATGGCTTTCTGTGCAAGATATTCAGGCACAATGGCGTACCCGATGCCTTTTTCCACAAGATCAATCATTTGACGACCATCGTTGCATTCTAATGTTCGATAACTCACAATATGCGCATCTTCCATACCGAGCTCAGTAAAGAAGCTATAGCACAACTGTAATTCACTACGCAGTGCAGTTAGAGAAGTATAGGTGTCTGAATCCCAACTCAGAGGAACAATGACAGCAATTTTAAAGCTGTACGCCCGTTGAACATCTAACCCTGCAAGGTTAGTGTGGGTTGCGAGTGAAATCCCGAAGTCTGCTCGTCCACTCAATACCCACGTTCGCACTTGTAACGTGTCTCCACTGAGTAGTCTTATTTTAACGCTCGGATACTGCGCGCTAACGGTTTGAATACTTTGAAGCACCTTATCGTCTGCTACACTGTTATCTATTGCTAGGGTCAACTTACCTTTAATTCCTTGCTGTAAAGAATCTGCTTTACTTTGGAACATATCTGCTTCACGCAGTACCGCTTTAGCTTCGTTATAGAGCTCTTGCCCTTTATCTGTAATAACCAATGAGCGAGGTAGGCGTTCGAACAAATCAAAGCCAACGATATCTTCTAATGTTGCCACTAATGTGCTGATGGTTGAGCTATGTTTACCAAGAGCCCTCGCTGCAGGCTTAAATCCATTATGTTCTACCGTCGCGACAAAAGCTTCAAGTTGGTCAAGAGTCATGCTAGCCTCATCTTTTACTAAGGGTGGAGTATTTCCACCCTTAGTATGGTGGATAGGCAACTATCATGTTAGCCAAAATAACCTCATCGACACACATGGTGTCTAAGCAAACAAGACTTGATGAGGGTTCACTATGAAAAACTTTAAACTGAATAAAATCGCTGCTATTGCAATCACTGCTGCTTCAATCGCAACTATTTCGGGCGTTGCAAATGCCTGCTCTCGCTTGACTCTAGATACACCCCATGGTGTTTCAACGGTTCGCTCTTTAGATTGGGGAGATCAGTTGGGCAACGTGGCTCAAGTGAACCCAGTAGACGTTAAAAACACATCAGAAACGCCAAGCTACAAGAATGCAATGAGCTGGACAACGAAATACCATGCGATTTCTCAGATGGAGTGGGATGTGTTCCATGGTGTTGCATCAGATGCAATTAACTCAGAAGGTCTAGCAGCATCGTTACTGTACATGGCGGATTCAAAAGAGTTCATTAAAGACTACAAAGATACTGGCGCACCGGCTGTGAGCTTCTTAGATGTGATTCGTTACATCACGGAAACATACTCTACAACGGAAGAGGCGGTTGAAGCATTTCACAACAATGAGTGGCAAATCGCTTGGGCTGACGGTCTTCACGGTGCTCTACACGGCCTACACATCTCTATTCAAGATAAAGCCGGTGATATTGCACTTCTGCAACTGAACGAAGGCGGCAAGATGGTTGTGCACCGTGGTGATACATCAAGTGACCTGCGTGTGATGGCGAATGCTCCTCTTCAGCAAGACCACAGAGAATACGTCGCTAAAGTAGACCTTAGTGACTTGAAAGCGAAAGATATTCCAAGCTCTATTAGCTCTGCTGACCGTAACCTTCGTGGCTTATTTAATACACAACACGTTACGTTTAAAGAAGATGCATCATGGGCTCAAACGCGAGGCAAATTACTGAGCACATACAACGCCGGAAACTTGGTACCACAAGACCTTATTGACCCAGTAAATGGTGAGACATACGCAACTTGGACACAGTTTACTTACAACCACGACAATGGGGATTTCTTGTTCAGTAACTACGATACTCGCACACAAATCGGTTACAACTTTGCCGATACGTTAGAGTTTACGACTCCGATGTGCGCAGACGTTGTTGAGCAAGCAAATAATGGTGAACGAGAAGTGACTTGGGGTAAATGTGAGAGCTAATTGGTTTAAGTCCAAGTCATCTAGTTGCAATAATTCAGCCTAGCTAGTTAGCTAGGCTGAATGTTTTTATGGGGGAGTTCGTGCAGGCCGTTCAACCTGATTTTTGACAACAGCTTCTTAGCGCTATTAATTTATTTTTTAGGGCTCAGAACTGAAAGATATGCGTTACGCCAACGAGGATGTTTGGTTTCGTTTGTGTTGGTAGAGCTTGCCGAGTGGGTTCCTGTGGCAGTCTAGCTATTGACTGATTTTGTATGTCAACGACCTTTTCGGGTTACTGCGCAGGCACTATAACTCAGAAATGGAATTGTAAATACAAGCTATTATAGTTGCTGCCACCGGTAATCCTGCCAAACTGAGATGCCGTCCCAAAAATGGCACTTCTGTGATGAAGTGAGTATCCAAACCAGGCATCTTTTAATTGTTTGCTGTTGAACAAATCACCTAAGTTCAAGTCATATGACAGATCGATATAGTTCATCAGATGACTCACTTCTTTATTCTTCCTACTCATTTCTGCATGTTCTATATAAGGCACTTTGTCAACATACGATAATCCATTGCCAGCTCCTAATCTCATACGGACGGAGTGGTTTAGGGTATAATACGCTTTTATCAGAGTGACAATTTCAGTAGAGCTTTCTTGTACACTTGAGCTCCAGTGATGGGCAACACCAGGGCTTATATAAACATCAATTGGATAGTCAAAAAGGTTGTCCGTTAGATGGTGACCATAAAAAATCGAAGTTAGCTGATTGTTGTTTTCATCCGGTTTAACGTTTAAGGTTACGATATTTGACATATCAGAAGGTGTAGCAAAACCTTGAGCGACTCTTATATACGACTTACTATTGCTGCGCTTCAATTGGTTATTTTTCTGCTTATTAAATTCAAAAATACCAAACCCCACATAGAATTCGGTTTCTGATTCTGAATTGATTGGCGTCGATTTACGAACAGTCTTATCTAAAACTCGATGATTAAGGCTGCCGAGCAAATAGAGATATTTACTCATTCGGTATTGGGACGTGAAACCGAATGAGTAGTCGTGACTTGAGCTAAGATTGCTAAGGCCTGCCCCATAATATGAGCTATTGAACTGACTATCTTTAAATCGAATAGATAGATATGGCTCTACTTCTAGTCTGTCAAATCTATAGTTTTTTTCCAATGCTAAGTTAGTGTGTTTGTTATTTTCGATGTCGTTTAACACATCAACTTTTAGCTTGATATGATTGTCAAAGTTGTAAATGCCTTGTATGCCATAATCTAAACTCACACCACCTAAGTAGTTTTGGTAGTCATGAGGGATGTCAATATGTCGTAATTTAGAAATTGCATTTAATCGCACTTTGTTGGAGTGCTCCAGTAGCTTTAGCTGTATCTCTTGTCCTGTGAAGTTTATGTGGTCATTTTCGAAGTACATCAACGGAATAAAAGTACTGACGCTGTCATTCTCTTGTTGGGTATCGAACGGGATATCGGCTGTTCTAACGGCAGCCGCTACTCCCCAGTTATGCTCACTGGAAGAATATGAAGGCTTTGCAAGAATGAGTAGACAGAATAAGGAAATGTTCAATATTGGTTTCATAGAGTGCTACTTTAAGTGGTGTACCCATTGAATAGGCAATGAGAGCCTTGGGTTTGAAGATCTAACTTATTGTCTGTGATTAAATAGGGGCCTGCAGTTTCACCCCAAAATAGGCTCAAGTTTTCGTGAGGCTCTAGATAGTATTTAAAAATAGTAACCAGGTATTATTTGGAATTGTTTACGACAACTTTGCGCTTAATGACCGCAGTGAACCGATTGTCAGTGGAATTGGACGATACTAATATCCAACCTTGGCTATTCATATAATTGAGAGCATCCATTGGAGAGTTGAAAGAAATGGTATTTCCTTCTTCATCTCTCAGTAAGTCTTTATTTTTAATGCCGATTTCAAGTGCTTGACCAAAATCCACTTCCACTTTCCATTGAGTAAGACTGAGCATTTTTCCTGAAGCGATGACCATCGCATATTGCTCAGTTTGGTTTGCTCTAGACGTCGGTTCTGGCGATTTAGCAGCCAATACGGTCGAGCAGATGGCAAATGTCAGTAAAGGGGTTAGAAAAACTTTATGAATGGCTTTCATGGTTGCCTCCAGTAATCTCTGCTCAAAGTGAGCGCGTATGAGGCTTAGAATACTAGAGCGATTTTCCATTTTTCGGAAAAGAGTAGGGCGGGTTGTACGAATCGTGGATGTTAGTTTTGGTTACTTAGGGCGTCATCGCGCTTTTTCATAGACGCATAAAAGTTAGATAGAAACTCAATGTCCTCTTTAGGAGCCGCTAGCATAAGATCGAGAAACTTTAGCGTACTAGCAGAAACCGGAAGCTGGCCACCATGTAAGCGCTCTAACTGAGTCATCGGGAATAGTTGCAGTATGCTAACATCGAGCGCTTTGGCAATTCGGAAAAAGTCTAAAATGGTGAAATGACTTCTTGCTTCTCGATCCATCTTCTCATATAACGCCGAACGACCAATATTTGCCTTTTTAGCTAGTGAGTTCTTAGATAGCCCTTCTTGAACCATTAGCGCTTCAATTCGCTCGATGACCATTTTACGGAATATCGTCTCTTCAACGCCGAAAAATTCGAACCCTTCTGTTTCTATTTCAGCCATTGCCACTGTCCATTTTATGGAATTGATGACCTGATTGTATCTGAATATCGGAAATTTGAAATGATAATTTAATAGCCAGACACAGAAATGCGAATCGTAGCAAGATATACGTCGCATCAGTAGTGTAGACAAACAGATTAATTTTCGGAGAGAACATTATGAAAAAGACAGTATTAGCGGTGGCACTAGCATTGACTTGTAGCCTTTCTGTGAACGCAGATGACTTAGGCCCAGATTCGGTAGCAGGTCCACTACTGAATGCACCAGCTTCTCAGCCAGTACTTAATTACGATGCTGAGTCAATTACCACAGCACAGTGGGATAGCCCAGAGAACAGACATTATACTTACGCGAACTTTGATAAGGTGCACCCTTATCCAGCGTACATCAGTAAAGGTCTTGGTGCGCCTGTGCCGCTAGAGACAGTTGAAAATGGCGAAGAGCTACTTAAAGACTTCCGTATCAAGCCGTGGAGTGATTTACCAGAGCTTAACCTTTCTGATTATATGTACCACACACGAGCTGATGCGCTATTAGTCATGAAAGGTGGCAAGATTGTTTTTGAAGCCTATCCACGTCAATTAGGTCCAGACGATCAACATACTATGATGAGCTCGAGTAAAACCATGGTTGCTATGGTGATCATGAACCTAATCGACGAAGGTAAGTTGAAACTCAAAACCAAGATCAAAGACATTATTCCTGAATTAGGCAGTGCGTTTGATGGTGTGACTGTTCACCAAGCCTTAAATATGGATGTCCCAATGCACTTTAGCGAAGACTATCAAGACCCTAACTCAGAAGGTCAGCGTATTTTCGTTGCAGAATGTTGGGGTGAGGGTTGTGAAAAAGATCTACGTGGTGCGCGCGGATTCCTAGCTGACTTGAAATCTGATGACCCGCATAACAACCCACGCAATATGACGCACTACAATTCGGCGGTGACTTCCGTACTGGGTTGGGTTGTTGAAGAAGTCACCGGTATGAACTACAACTCAGCGGTGAGTTATTATCTATACAAGCATGTTGGTGCTGAGCACAACGGTATTGGTTTGAATGACCAGACCGGCTTTGGCCACGCTTCGGGTTACCTTGCTTTTACTGCTCGAGATGCAGCGAAGATTTACTCAACAATTGGCAATGATGGTGTCGCGATTAACGGTAACCGAATTCTTCCAAAAGGCTATGTCGCTAATGTTGTTGACGGTGACTCAGAAGCAACGAACTACCAGTTTGGCACTGAGTCTGAATGGAAGTACAGCCACCAGATGGTGTTCAATGGTAAAGGTGGTTTCGCACACATGGGTTATGGCGGCCAGATCTTCTACAGCAACAAGGACACAGGTGTCACCATTATCCAAATGTCCTCAATTGATACAGAAGGTGGAGCAGTGACTCAGAACCACGCACACGCCCTGTTAGACATGGTAGACAAGATCAACGACCTGCTGAAAAACGAAAAAGTATAAATCTCTCTAAGCAAATCCCCCTTTAAGTGAATCATATTCTGGATTCGTTCGGAGGGGGAACCACCTCCTTTTTGAACCCCTGTAATACCTTAGCTTATGGCTTTCAGGTCAGTTTCTATCGCCTGAAGAATGTGTGCGGGTTCGAGAATCAATGTTAAGGAACTTATGATGACAACTCTTAAAGAGTACACTTATTATGCCATGTCGGTATTACTGTTTTGTATCTTCGCATCAAAAGTTAATGCATCAGATGAAATACGCCAGTTGAATATAGGGATTGGCCACGGACCTCAAGCGGGAAAATACGTTGATGTCCAAAAGAACAGCAACTTCGACATCAACTACACATTCCATTCTAAACAGTTCGAATCTAACCCAAATGTAGAGTTTCGAATGGGCGTGGGTTACACCTACCTGACGACCAACATTGAGCAAAACAGCGAGCTGCATGTTGTGACGGTTTTGCCGAGTATTCGCTATAACTTAGAACCAAATGAGAACTTTCAAGCCTACATTGGTGTTGCTGCAGGCCCCTCTCTGATGACAGGAAATCAGCTAGGTTATCAAGAGCAAGGCTCGCATTTCCTGTTTAATGACTACATTACTATTGGCGCTTACATTGGTGAGAACAAGGATTGGGAAGTAAGTTGGTCTTGGCGTCATCTATCGAATGCGGATATGTTTTTGCCTAATCCAGGTATCGATGTGCCATTCAGTTTCAGCTTGGGTAAGAGGTTTTAAGCAAGGTGGTTTCTATACTTGGGGAATTGAGGTTAGTTGGTAGAGGTGCAAGCGAATCGTGTAGAAAAAATGGCAGACCAAGTCTGCCATTTTTAAAACTACTCTACTTGTTTTTAGACCGATGTTTTTTCTACTGAAAATGGCACTGGAAACATCCGGTCATAAGCCAAGTTAAACCCCCAAGCGTAGAACAGGGCGTAAACGACAAATCCGATATCGGTCAAGAACGCTTGCCATAACGTCAGGTTAAGTGCGAATGCAATAATAGGTACTGTGACGAAAAGTAAACCTGCTTCAAAAAGCAGAGTGTGTACAACACGTTGTTGAGTACTTTTGATTGCATGGCCCTGGTACTTAACCAAGTATGAATCGAACAAGTAGTTGTAAATTGCGTTCCAAACCATAGCGAGAATTGATAAGGCTAAGGCTGTACCACCGATTGTCGTAGCACTACTGTCGAATACCAGAGTAGAAATAGAGGTGATGGTCATGAGCAAGCCTAGCTCGAAAAATAGAGCGTGACGCACCCGGTCTGCGGTGGTTCGTGTGGATTGTATGTTACTCATTATGGAAATTCCGTCGCATTAAATACTTTATGCAACCATTATCACCTCGAGCGTTTTTGTTGGGTAACTAGGAACGATTAACAAATTCGATATATCCAGAAAGACTAAAAGAGCCTGCGGATATAGCTAAAAAAGCAGTGCCGCTCTTTATGGGAAACGGCACTGCGGTCGAGGTAAACGATATACTGAATCTAGTTACATTGAGCGAAGCTTGGAACGTATTCACCTGCGGCGGATTGTTGCGTTAAGTTCGCACAGCTGATTTCTGTCATACCTTTAGTATCGTTAATGTTGAACTTGATATGTGCTCCATCGTATAGGTTGTCATGAACCACGTCGCCTGTATTTAGGTTGTACTGAGTGGCGAAGAATGTTGGGAATAAGCCGAAGCTTTCTCCTGATTCTCTTGGGTCCTGCGTTACCTGAATATCCAGTGGGATAGCCACAGCACTGTTAAATGCGAGACGTTGTGCTGCCATAGCTTGGTTGTAGTTTAGCCCTTCAAATGACTGGTTCTCAGCATGGTGTAGGCCTCGGACATAACGGTTAAGCGATGAGTAATCAGCAGGCATATTGTTTGCTGTATTGTCGACATCTACCTGTTTTTTGTACTCAATATGCTCTTGGTATAGCGGCTCGTTAGTCACAAATCGAAGATCATCGTTTGCACTACCGCGCCATACTTTTATTTCTCCACCTTCATTAAGTTGAATTAGCGCTACATTGCCATCACTATCGCGTAGATTAAAGTGTGGAGGCACTAGGTGTTCCGCATCCATTCCCGCCATAAGAGGGTCGCTGAATGCTGGTTGCCATTCACCCTTTTCTAAGCCTTTGATGGCTTCATCTACGTTTGCGTAATTTGATGCGATGAACACAGTAAGCATGCCTAAGTTAACGGCTGGCGCACCATCATCACTGTTTTTGTGTTGCTTCAAGAATGCACCACTGTCCTCTTGATATTGACCATGTACGTTGAGACCTTGGTCATTGGCAGAGTCATACGCTGTGCCGTGGAAAATGTTGTCATCAGTGAGTGAAACCACATGGTACTTAGTTTTCCATTGTGCTGCGTTTTTGTAAGACGGAGTGTCAGCTTGTAGTTCTGAGCCTACAGGAAATACTTTAGCAATGGCCTCGACTTTTTGGTCTTGATCCCAGTCCATTGAGCGCATAACCAAAGTACCGTGTTCTGTCATTGCTGATACGCTTGAACATGCTGTTGCTGTGTTGACTACGCTGACTGTTGCCATTGCTGCGATTGCTGTTGCGATGATTGATTTTTTCATAATGGATACCTTTTGTGGTTGCGCTTGGTAGAGCGTTACGAGTTAGTAGCCCTACCTTTGCTTGTGCTATCTCGTTTCGTTGAATACATAATAAGAAAAATATTCAGAACGTGAGTACAAGAAGCTTAAAGGTAACCTTTAAGGTTGTATGAGTAGGAAAATTGTTTATAAATCAACAAATTGCTCTATAAACCATCGGCCGGCTGGCCCAAGTGAGGGAGTCCATGATATCTCCATTGGCCAACGTGTTTGTTGGTCGTCAAAATCCATGCGAAGCTCTTTTAGAGAACCTGCCTCTATGAAAGGTTCTGCCAGAGGGCGAGGGAACATCGCAAAGCCAGTTCCACTGAGCAGCAGAGCTTGAAGGTGATAAAAGCGCGAACAATACAATGGGTTTGGGCTAAATCTCAGTGACTCAATAAGGTGCTCGTCAGCATAGCTGCTGACAGCGGGAATCAACTGCTTGTGAGAGAGCAAATCGTGCTGTGACAACTCCCCCCTTATTTTTGACAAAGGATGACTAGGGGAAGCCACATATAACCATTCAAGTTGCCCAATGACATGGGACTCATAGCCAGGGCGTTGCTTTAGTTGAGTTGGAGAGATAATGATGTCAGCCGAATTTGTGTCATCTGGCGACAACTCCTCGGTCTCTTCAACGTCTATCAGGTTAACGGAAAGCTCGGGATACTCTAGAGAGAGAGCGTTGATGGCCTGGATGTACTCGGGAAAAAAAGTAAAGCCAAACAGCGCAATATCAAGCTTATCTTCAATGCCATTACTGTAAGCTTGGGCTCGTTTCTCCATTGCTTGTAACCTTGGTGCGACTTCTAAAGCTTGCAAATACATGGCGCGGCCAACTTCAGTTAACGATGGAGATTGTCCGGCGACTCGATTAAATAGCCTGATATCGAGATCAATCTCCATGTTTTGAATCACTTGTGCTACCGCAGAAGCGCTCACCCCAAGTTTTCGGCCTGCTGCGGAGAAAGAACCCTGCTCAGTTACCGCGATAAGATATAGCAATCGCTCAGGCGTAATTAACATTTTGCTTCCCAATATTGTCTTGAACCTACAGTGTAGAAATAAAATACAAAAATGTAAGCTCAACTTTAAGGGTGGAGGTGAAAAATGTAGATGGACTTCAATGTAAAAACGTTAGCGAACTAGGTACAGGTTTGAGTTGCTAAAACTATGTTTGAATTGCGAATATGTGCTGTCGCTGATTGATCCGTTAATGACTTATATCTATCAGTGGCAAGGTCTACTTTTACATCGTGTGTTTTGCTTTTGTTGCGATTTGGTTTAGATTGATAAGTATTAATAAAGCTAATAGGTAGACGAATGATAAACCTAGAATATTTAGCCGCGTTTGTCGCTGCGGCAGAGAAAGGGTCGTTTTCAGCTGCAGGTCGCCATATTGGCAAAAGCCAAAGTACAGTCAGCGTGAGTATTAACAACCTTGAACTCGATCTTGGTATTACGCTTTTCGATAGATCTGGGAAATACCCAGTTTTGACTTCAGAAGGTGAGCACCTCTATCAACAAGCTAAGGTGTTGATGAGACAAGCTGAACGAATTCAACATTACAGTTCTGAAGTTCGAGATGAAGTGGAAAACCATATTACTATAGGTATTGACCCTCTTGTCCCGTTTGCCTTAATTGAAACTGCATTAGAAAAGTTCGCGCGTAAGTACCCTTTTACTCAAGTTCAGATTGTCAAAGAGAAACACGACCAGCTATTTGAAAAGTTAGGTAATGATGAACTCGATTTTGCTCTCAACATGGCAGCGCAAGCAATTCCAGAATATTTTGAGTTTGCATGTGTCCTTCAAGTAGCGTGGATATGCGTATGCAGCCCTGATAGCGAATTTGCAGATCTAGAGGTGGTGAACAACGACCTTCTGACAACTGAGAGGCAGATTCATTGTACCAGCATGCACGAACATCCAATTCTAGGTCCGGTTAGTACGCTTTCTCAGTCAGTCTGGCTAGTTCATGATCAAGACGACATGATTCGAATGGTAGAGCAAGACATCGGTTGGGCGATTTTACCAAAGGTAATGTTAGAAGAGCGAGTAGCGCTGGGGACCTTAGTAGAGTTTAAGCCTGATTACATGAAGGCCGATCAATATTATGGTGTCGACCTCTTGTGGAAAGATGGAGCTAAATTGGGCCCTGCCTGCAAGTATTTTAGGGAGTTGCTGTTTGTAGAGTAGCTAGGTGATGACTGAGAAGAGAAAAGGCTGTTTTTCGTAGAGAGCGTCCTAAACTCTGTGCAATGTTCTCATGTTACGGATTTAAACTAGCTTCCCCCAACTAAGTTGGGAGAAGCTAAATTAGCGTAGAGAGTTATTTACTTACGTGTTTGACGATAGCGTCAAGACCGTTTAAATCATACAGCTCTTGTGCAGCGGTAACTGAATCTGGCGCTGAAGACTGCTTAACAATCGCCACATCACGGTCACGGTCGATGTAGATCCACTGGCCGTGGATACCGATAGCCATAAACGCTTCTGCTCCTGGAGTATGTTTCACCCACCATTGACCACGGTAACTCCATTCGCCTGCCGGCATGTTGTCACTAGCATCTGGGCCATTGCCGAAAGCTTTCCGGTCACCGCCCGCAGACAACTGATCAACAACAGCCTTAGGCACAACTTGTTCACCATTAAACACACCATCATTCAGCATCATAGTGGCAAACTTCGCTAGGTTATCGGGAGTTGCATTTAGACCACCGCCTGCAACCAAGGTCGCGTTGTCGTCTAGTAGTACGTAAGTCTCTCCTGAAGTGCCAAGTTTTGACCATAGCTGTTCTTGCATAGCGTCTTGGAAGGTTTCGCCATTTGCGCGGTTTGTAATCCAGTTCACTACATCCGTCTTAGGAGTTTGATAGTGGAATATTTCACCATGCTTATGCTCTTTGTCTATTTGCAGTGTCTGAAGGTAGCCATATAGATTTGTCGGATAATTTACATCCGCAAGTTTCTCAGTCCAACCTAGAACAGCACCGTAGGTACGAATACCTGATTTAGGGTCGTCATAGACTTCAGAGAAATCCATAGAGTTTGTCATATCAAGTACTTGTTGAACGGTCGCACCATCAAAAGCGGTCGCGCCTTTTAGTTCTGGTACGTAATCAGTGATTGGAGCATGCTCATTCACTTTACCGGCATCAATAGCCATAAGCGCCATTAAGCCGCCAAACGATTTTGTCACGCTCATCATTTGGTGTGGCGTGTCTTTAGTCATACCGTTTCGGTAATCTTCATAGACAACTTTGTCGCCTTTGATTACGACGATGGAATCGCCCCAAGTTTCAGTCATAAATTCGTCGAAGGTGCGCATGTCGCCAGCGCCATTATCTACCTTGATGTTCTTTATGCTCTTGTCGATTTTGCGCTCTAAATCTATTGCTTGTTCCGCAGGTTCAATGTCTGCCGTAGGGTAGAACATACGCATGTTTTGGTATGCCCAACGGTTGTATGGCGGAGTTTGTAAGGCGTTAGCTTTGGTAACCTGCTTGTCTGGGTCTACAACTAATCCTTCCATAATACCCAGCTCAGCCGCTGTTTTGTATCTGTCTGCTCCATCAAGATCAAATGTCGCGGATGCACCGAAAGAAGCAAGAGCTGTCGCGATTGTCATTGCCAATAATTGTTTTTTCATGATGTTAACCTCGTTGTTGTGCGTTTTGATTCAATTGCGATTTACTTGATACAGCATGGGCAAATGATTGAACTAAGCGGTTAGCTTGTCTTAACTGTTGGATTCATTTTCGCAGAGCTGAAAAATCATGCTTATAAGATCCTTAAGTCATTACTTTAAGGTTGATACGGCTGTTCAGTGTTTGGGTAAGTGTCATCAGTTGAAGGGCTACTACGTATGACGTGAGCTCAAGATAAGAGCAGGTAAAAGTCGATTAAACAACATCATTGACGGTAAGGCTTGCTGAGAAGCATCAGAGGAAGTGAATGTGGGGAATTGGTGACTAGGCTAGAATATGTTGGATTACGGTCTGTTATTTCAAATGGTATTTAGCAAAAACTCACAAGTGCATCGTGAGTTTTTTACCTGAAGTTCAATTCTTTGCTTTATCTATTTAACTCAAGTGCTTTCTATATAGCGTATTAGTGCTAAAAGCATAGAGATACGCCAAAACACTAAATCCAAAACTGGCAATAATGTGTTGTGGCACTTTGAGTGGAATCAAGGTGTAGAAGATTGGCAAACTGATGCCAGTTAAACACACAAGATAACAGCTAGTGTACAAAGCCCTGTAATTTTTAGATCTAATATTAATACTATCGAATCGTTTTAAAAATAGGTTGAAAAGGTTTGAAAATACACTATTCCAAATTATGGCGATAAGCAGTAGTGCAATGATTTTTCCATCAAAGCCGAACAACTCATGCCAATGCTTTATAAAAGCTGGAGATATAACAAGTAAAATGCCTAATTCATAAGCCAATGCGAATCTACATCGCTGAATTAATGGGTACTTCTGCGTAACTGACATCATGATCAACTCCTCGGATTTAATGTGATTATCAGAGGTGGCCTTCCCGATGTGTAATTAGAATCCATTCATTATTTAGATGGTTCGTCTCCATTTTATAACTAGCCATTAAATCCACGTTATGTATCGGATATTTGCATACGACCTATTTTCCCAGTTTTATTCAATATGTGTAGATTTCACCTCGCGCCAGAGGAACTGGCGAAAGAAATAAGGAGGTTTGTTTTAAATATTCGAGGTAATCAACATGAAAAAATTAATTTTAGCTTCTACATTAGCTGTTATTTCTGCATCTTCTTTCGCGGCGTCTGATCACGCTGGTTTTCGCGTAGGTGGTGGTCTAGGTACAGATGTTGGTAAGTACCAACTAAAACAAGGCAAAGTCGAAGCTGACCCATCGGTAGTTATCGATGCAGGCTATGACTTTAACGAGATCTTTGCTCTTAACGTTAGAGGTGCAGCGACGGGTTTCAAAGACTATCACAACAGCAAAGGCGGCAATAAAGCTGGCACTGCTTATGAGCTAGCTGTTGAGGCAGAAGCAGGCTACACGTTTGATTTAAACTCAGGCGCTTCAATTAAACCATATGCTGCATTTGGTGCTGTTCGTTACGACAGTAAGGCAAGCAAAGTATTCTTCAACGAAGAAAAAGTTGTTAAAGGTCGTGGAGCGCTGGGTGCTCGCATGGTTTTGGACAATGGTGTTTATATTGACGGTCGTATCCAAGCAACTGATTCAACCGACAAAGACATAAAGTTCAAAGGCAAGGGAAGCGATATGCTGACTCAAGGCTTAGTGACGGTCGGTTACAAGTTCTAGTTTTCGAACACGCGAGGTGATCCTTGTGATTACCTCGCCTCGCCCCCGCAAGGGGGCTTTTTTGTTTCTGCCGTTTGATAGTTTTCAATTACTCAAATTCAAAAACGCATGATCTATTCATTGATCTACGGTTGTTGCCTTATAGGTACATCACCACCTATCACTATTCTCGATAGAACCTAATTCCAAGAATGTTCATCCTGAGCGTATAAATACAACCATTAATTATACAAATGAAAGCGAGAAAACTATTCACCAAGGGCGGTGGCTTTTGTTACCTGACAATTTTTACGTTTTTAGGTTAACAAAGATTGTGAATACGGAGTGTTGAGTTTGATCGAGCTAGATAAAGGTTGCTCAAATGAAAAAATCAATTGTATCGATGGCTGTGGGACTCTGTCTCTGCTCTTCCCTAAGTTACGCGGGAAATGCGATTACCGATAACGTTAACGATGATCATGTCGTTGCCGGTGACTATATTCAGGTTGCGTTGCCTTTAACCGGGTTATTTGCAGCTTGGCTCCACGATGACGCTGAAGGCGCTAAACAGCTGACATATTCTTTGGCTACCACAGTGGGGATCGTTCAAGCAGGAAAGTATGCCATTGGTCGTGTTCGGCCAAATGCATCGAACTATGCCTCGTTTCCTTCTGGTCACACGGCTGCCGCTTTCTCTGGAGCTGCATTCTTGCAATCTCGTTATGGTGCTAAGTGGGGCATTCCTGCTTATCTGGCGGCTAGTTACGTGGGTGCAAGCCGAATTCATGGCAACCGACACTATGCTGACGATGTCGTCGCTGGTGCAGGTATCGCATTTCTTACCAATCAGTTTTTCGTTTCTGAATATACGCCTGAAGGTGTCAATCTAGGGGTTGCGCCACTAAAAGACGGCATGATGCTTAATTTTAGTCTGACTAACGACGCTTTAAATTACGATTCGAAACGACAACGATCTAAGCTGAATACACAAAAGGTAAGACGTCACTCTTTTACTCTAGATATTGGTTTTAACCTTCATGACTCTATCGGAGACATTGGGGCGAGTTCTGCACTGAAAGGCTCGAGCCAAGTAGACGAGCATCAACCATTTTCAAATGCGACCTATGCCTATCAGTTGGATAAAACATCCGCGATTGAAGTCCAGCTGTCGCCCAATGAAACGCGCCGATATGGATTGGCAACTAATGACTTTATGTTGGGCGACAAAGCCTACAGCAAAGATGACAGCCTATTGGTGGCTTTGCGTCAGTGGAGTATCGGTGCCTCTTACTTAAAATCATACCAACTTATTGAAAACGTAGATTTTACTGCTGGTGTTGGGCTACATGCATACTATGTCGAGCTAGAGGTTGATCGTGTTAATGGCGGTGCTCATAGTTCGTTGAGCTCTACTCCCATCCTCCCTTCCGTTACTGCAAAACTTGAATATCAGTTGAGCCAAAACTGGTCTGCTCATGCTCGAGTAGACTATCAAGCGCTTGATAAAGATAAGGTATTTTCGTCTGAAGGTGGAGTCACTTATCAAGTCAATCCCGAGTGGGATATTGACCTGAAATATTCTCACACGAACAACCGATGGAACAGTTCAGCTGCACAGTATCGTTCTGACTCGGTGGTTTTCGCTGTTACTAATCACTTCTAAATCTAGGTAAGAGTTATGAAACGAACACTATTAGCTGGGGCGATAGTAAGCAGCCTACTAGCATCTACAATGAGTTTTGCGCAGGACTATAACGCGATTAACCAATCTATCAACGATGAGTATGTAGAGGCTGGGGATGACTTAGTTATTGCAATACCAGCCGCAGGATTTCTGGCTTCATGGATTAATGATGATTGGGAGGGAGCGAAGCAGTTGACGCTCTCTTTGATTGCTGCGCAAACCATTACCGAAGTCACCAAACAAACTGTCGGGCGTTTTAGACCTAACTCAGATCTTGCGGGTGCAAGTTATAAGTCATTTCCTTCTGGGCATGCCGCAGGCGCTTTCTCAGGAGCAGCGTATCTGCAAACTCGATATGGGGCTGCGTGGGGACTACCTGCCTATGCCGGAGCAACATTTGTAGCGGCCAGCCGTGTTCATGGAAATCGTCACTATGCGGATGATGTACTAGCAGGTGCGAGTATCGCATTCCTAGTGAATCAATATTTTGTCTCGCCGTATGCGAATGAAGGTGTTGCGTTTAATGTTGCACCTAACAGAGACGGGGGAATGGTTTTCGGTCTGTCTATTTCTAATCAAGCTCTTGCCTATGATCAGGGTCGGGAGCGTGGAAATGGGGAGCTAAAAAGGCGCAACCGCCATCGCTTCCAACTTGATGTGGGATTTAACACATTGGATTCCGTTGCACATATTGATGCCGACGGACAACTAGACAACTCACAACTCGTAGATGGTCATCAACCTTTCTCAGCGGTTCACTATGAATACCAAATCGATGAACAGAGCTCACTAGAAGTGCAGTTTATGCCTAATGAGACGCGTCGATATGGGGTTGCCAACAATAACCTGTCAATCGGCAATACAACCTATAACGATGGCACTGACGTATACATGGCGTTTAAACAGTGGAGCCTCGGTGCGACATATCTTAAGCATTACCAGGTGAATGAGGACTTAAAACTCTCAGGCGGATTAGGTATGTATGGTCACTTGATCGAGATTGAAGCCGACCATCTGCGTGGTGGGAATTATGCCAAAGAAAAAGGTTATGAACTCATGCCAGCAGTCTCAGCGAAAGCACAATACCACTTGGTTGGTGGGTTATCTGCGCTTGCCTCGGCGCAATATCAATTGGCTGGTGGCAATAACATTACTACAACCGAAGCTGGGCTTTCTTATGCGGTAAATCCTGACTGGGAGTTTGGTATCAAGTATACAACGTCACGTAGCCACTGGCGTAGTGTTGATACCAAGTACTACACCGATGCGGTTGTACTGAGTTTTGCTAATCGATTTTGATCTAAGCAAACAATAAAAATACTTGGTACAGAGGGTGCTGAGCGAAATAAATAATCTGTACATAAGGAGCGTGTACGAACCGACATATAGGTTACACATGAAAACCAAAAAACAAGCCGCATTTAATGTCAGCCGCACATTGCTGCTCACCGCTACGATATGCAGTACATACATGGCCAATGCTTCGATAATGGATCAGTTTACCGATCCTCAAGATGGAAGAATTGACGCTAGCCAGTTTATTCTAGACAACTCAACAGGGTTTCTACCTATCCCTATGATGATTACTGATCCCGCAGTGGGTGTAGGTGGCGGTGGTGCTCTGCTGTTTTTCCATGAATCTGAGGAAAGAAAGCAGAAAAGGGAAGCGGGGGAAGAAGTAGCAGATACACCATCAAGTGTTTCTGGATTGGTTGGTTTAGCGACTGACAACGGAACAAAGCTGTATGGAGGTTTCCACTCAGGAAACTGGTTAAATGACCGAGTGCGTTATCTTGGCGGTCTTTTCAAAGCAGATGTGAACCTTAACTACAATTTTATGGACGATGTAAAAGTACAAGTTAACTCAGATGCCGTGTACTTTTTTCAGGACATTGATGTTCGATTGGGACAGAGTGATTTCTTCTTAGGTGGAACGTATACGTATATGCAGACGAACAATTCACTGCCGCAAATGAATGCTGTGGTCGGGGATAGTTTTGCTCATTCAATTCGAGACCAAGATTTAGCACTCAAGCTTACTTACGACAGTCGTAATAATCATTTGGCACCAACACAAGGTACCAAGGCTGGCGTTAAGGTGAATTTCCATGATGTCGATTTCGGTATGGGGCAACCAAGCTCAAAAGACCACTATACCAAGTATCACACATATCTACATCGCTATGACAGGCTCTCAGAACGTTGGGGCTTAGCGCTTAGGGGCGATGTTAAAAGGGTTGAAGGTGATTACACCTTCTATGCTCGCCCGTATGTGGATATGCGAGGAATTGCCGCTATGTCGATTCAAGGAAGTAATACTGCGTTAACAGAAGTTGAGATTGGTTATGATCTTGATGACCGTTGGACCTTGATTGGTTTCACTGGTGTTGGAACCGCTTATGAAGATAATGAAGGCCTATCTAGGGCCAAATGGCATAGTACAGGTGGAGCAGGATTTAGGTATCTTATTGCACGTCAGTTAGGGCTGACAACTGGCGTCGATGTGGCAGTTGGACCGCAAGAAGAAACGGTTCACGTCCAGTTTGGTGGGTCATGGTAAACTTCATTAAATCAACGCTTAGAAAGGATGCTAAGCGTTTTTTTGTATCTTAGTTATTTCTAGCCGTAACTCTGTTATATCTCTTATCTCGATAGTTAATACGAAAATCCACTCGAAATTCACCTTTAAGTAGCTAATTTTGGTTCTATCTATCGAAAATATTAATGGTTACTAATTTAAGTTTATTGAAAGCTAGGTAGATAATTATCCCAACTTAAACACAAACGGGGATAGACCCATGAAAAAATCACTATTAGCTATACTACTTGCTGGCGTTAGTTTAGGAGCACTCGCCAATGAAACACCTGCTCAGGAAGAGATAAACTATGGTGATCCAACAGCTAGCTTCTCTACGGTTGGTATCAGCGGCTCACAAGACAAAGGTCAATTGAACATGATGTATGGCGCAGGCGCTAACATCTTCCAACTTGACCTAGGCTTTGACAATACCAAAAACGCATTAGGTCAACGCCCATCGTCAAAAGACGCATTTAACTACCGTGGTCGCTACTTCCATGTTACCGATGGTCTTGGTTACTCTGTAGACGTATTGGGTGGTGCTAACAATACAACAGTACTTGGTGGTGCAATTTATAAGTTCCAAGTCACTGATAATGTAATGGTATTCCCAATGCTATCAGCGGGTTATGCCACTTCAAAAGATGGCAAGAATGCGCCAGCTTACGCAAAAGACAGCGCTCTAGCACAAGCGGGTGTATACGCGATGTACGGCTTTGATGATGGACACTGGCTATATGCTAACCCGAAATCGACTTACCACGCAGAAAGCCGAGATTTCACCAATCAAATCGAAGTAGGTGGTGGTTTAATGGTCGCAGATCGAATGTCTGTTGGTTTCAAAGTAGAACATACGGCTGAGATCAAGAAGAGCAGCCACAACCATCGTAGCGTAGATCAAAAAGCGGATACGGTTACATGGTTACAAGCTAACTACTACTTCTAGTCCATTGTTCATATCTTATAGTCCAGCAAAGCTCGTGCATTAGTCACGAGCTTTGTGGTTTATGAGTTCTGCGAACTTATAGGCTGCGGATTACCAACGATCGCTAGAAGGGCAATCATAGGATGGAGAAAGTAAAAGTGCTCATGATGAAGGAGAACTCATTACTTTATCCATAATTCTCATACTCTGTTCGAAATAGGGGTTGTAAGTGAGTCGAGCGTGAATTTTGTTCGGCTCTGTATATCCCCAAGCGGAATACCAGACGTTCTCACCGTTGTGACATTGAGCTTCTTTCTCTTCACCTTGACCATTGCTACAGATGATATTGTTGCCATTTACACCATAACTCGGGTTTTGTGGCGAGAAGAGCAGTCCCATATGCGAGCCATTTGAAATACGCTGTTTTGGCAGATGCATTGATAACTGAGTTGAACGAGGATCGGAAATCTTACTTTCGCCCTGCCAGACGATGTGTCCTTTAGGATTCGGCATTTTTTGGCTGAAAGTATCGATGGCAAATTGAGTACTAACGACTTTATCGCCCTCACTCATCATCATAAATACTGGCTTCAGATACTCTTTAGTAGACAGTTGCTCGCGCACCTCAGAGGAGGTTTGGTAATAAACTGCAGCTGCACTCATAGGCAGAGAGTTATATCTGAGCGGATTGTCTTCGGGATCTTGGTCTGCCCACGTTATGAAATAGCTCGCCAGTTCGGCATACTTGACGGAATCAGAGTAAGGTTGCAGCGCAGGGGAGAAAAGTAGCAAACCGTTGACAGTCTCATCGTTTAACGCTTCGGCGGTCACTAGATTCGCACCCGTAGAATAACCTCCCAGCCATATTGAGCTGGTGTCTTTCTTTAGTAATGCAATGTGATGACTGACGACACCTTGCCAGTCTTCTAGTGTCGGGAGTTGAAGATCGCCAACTTTACTCGCATGCCCAGGAAGTAAGATAGTTCGCACCAAGTAGCCTTGCTTGGCAAGATGGGTGGCAACGTCAGTGAAAGAGTAGGGAGAGTCACCTAAACCGTGTACCAGCAATACACCCTGACCGTTGGGGGCTTCTGGTCGGTACTCTTTGGGTAGCACCATGTTAAGTTCGGTGGATTTATCTTCTGTCATGAACAGACGGTTGTGTTCAAGCCACTGTTTAGTTTCTGCCACATACTGTTCAAAACTACTTTGAGAATAGCTAGGTAGGTGCTGAGCTTTATCAAACGCTGGGTCTTGAGTCTGGGTTGTACAGCCAACCATGACAGCTGTTGCTGCGGCTGCCAAGTAAAATGCTAAAGCTGTCTTTTTACGCATCATATATTCTAGTTTTTCCTTCTTATTTTGATACGTCTTCATATTCTCCCTCTAGTACCGAGCGATCATTTTGCTGCGAAGAAGCAGAGCGATTCATCTTAAGAGATTTCTCAATCTTTTTACCTGTGATGACCGCTGCAATGGTCAATGGAATCACCATGATCAAGCTAAATAGAAGGGTGAATACACCAATAAACAATGCCAGAAAACCAGAAATGACTCTATTCATAATTTTTACCTCTCGATGACATAATACCAATCAGAATAAATATTTGGTCATCCTTGCTGGCTAAAATCGCTGATAGCTGCGTTATAGATTTTGAAGGTAGGGCAACTAGCTAGCTGCAATCTATGCCTTGCTCTAAGCGATTTTTCCTGCGCAATTATCTGCTCACCTATTTATCCCGATTGGTATGGCTAGATTAACCTGAGGTAAATGAATCAAACATGAACAGGTAAACAAAATACGGTGGAACCAAAAAAGCCACTTTCTAAAAGAAAGTGGCAACTACGGGGGATTATTATAGGTATTGTGTTGTGGAGTTTTGCCCCGGAAACTCCGGGGCGATATTCTGCTAATTAATCTGAGCTTACCCAGATTAATGAATCCCTGCGCTTATTTTGTTGGGTAAGTCTTGTAACGAACGCCCATCATTTGTTCCATACAGTGAACAACCTGACAGCTGTAACCAAACTCGTTGTCATACCAGATGTATAGCACGCAGCGGCTGTCTTGAGCGATAGTCGCAGCACCATCAACAACACCTGCAAAGCGAGAGCCCACTAAGTCAGTTGATACAATTTCAGTCGATTCTGTGTAGTCAATTTGCGCAGACAGCTCAGACGTCAGTGCCATTTCACGTAGGTAGTTATTTAGCTCTTCTTTATCTGTGCCTTGTTTAAGGTTTAGATTAGCAATCGCCATTGATACGTTTGGCGTTGGTACACGGATAGCGTTACCCGTCAACTTACCTGCTAGCTCTGGTAGGGCTTTAGCTACCGCTTTCGCCGCGCCAGTTTCGGTTAGTACCATGTTCAAAGAAGCACTACGACCACGACGCTCGCCAGAGTGGAAGTTGTCGATCAGGTTTTGGTCATTAGTAAATGAGTGAACGGTTTCAATGTGGCCTGATGTCACGCCGAACTTATCGTTAATCACTTTAAGAACAGGGGTAATTGCATTTGTCGTACAGCTTGCCGCAGAAATAATGCTGTCTTCGGCTTTGATAACGTTGTCGTTAACACCGAATACCACGTTCTTGATGTCACCTTTACCTGGTGCAGTCAGCAGTACTTTTTCAGCGCCTTTACACTCTAAGTGTTGACCAAGACCTTCTGCATCACGCCATACGCCTGTGTTGTCAACGACCAGTGCATTGTTGATGCCGTAGCTAGTGTAGTCGACTTCTTCTGGTTTGTTCGCGTAGATAAACTGAATGTAGTTACCGTTAGCAATAATCGCCTTGCGCTCTTCATCAACGACGATACTACCGTTGAATTGACCATGAACTGAGTCACGGCGCAGCAGGCTAGCGCGTTTTTCTAAGTCACCTTTCTTACCACCACGTACAACAACAGCGCGCAGACGAAGTGGGTAACCAGGACCAGATTTTTCAACAAGTAGACGAGTTAATAGGCGGCCGATGCGACCAAAACCATACAATACAACGTCACGTGGCTCAGAGACTGTTTCGCCATTCATTGCACCTAGAAGAGAGGTGTGAAGGAAGTCTTTAACACCATGAGAGTCATCACGACCTTGCCAGAATTCATGAGCAAGTTGACCGATATCGATGCGACATGGAGAAAGTTCCATTTCAGCAAGTGCTTTGATGAGAGGAAGAGTTTGCTCTGGAGTAAGAGCAGTACCTGTATAGCGACGTGCTAAACGGTGAGTTTTAATGATGTCGATGGTCGCTGCATTAACCAGTGTTTTACCAAAGAGTAGAACTTCGACGCCTTTGTGACGGTAAAGTTGACCTAGAAGTGGAGAAATAGTTTCCGCAATCGTTTGGCTCGTTTGCCAATCTAAGAGGTGTTTCTCTGGACTCATTGTTTGTATGGACCTTTCACGTTTTTTGGGGACTGACTCTATTTCACCTGTAGGGGGAGTGAATAGAGGAAATGTATTAATTTTGTAATTTTTATGCGGCAGGATTGTAAGGCCTAACATCTTATTCTGCTAGTAAAATTAATTCAGGTTATTTGGGCTGTTATTACACTCAGTCATGGCGGATATCACTGCAGATTGTAGGTAGTAGTGCCTATTGACATTTTTAAACAAGCAATCTTAATTTGTGATGAAAAATACTTGAAGCACATAAGTTATGTAATACGGTATGGATGATGTCTTAGCAGATAGATCTTCGTCACTGTATCTACTCAAAAGGTAAACGATAAACCAATAGAGAAGAGATCGACTTTGGTACTAAAAGGCTTAGTTGGATCTTGCGGCATAGTGAACTGCCCGCTGATCACGTTTTCTCTACCGTAGAAGCGTTGCCATTCGATAGAAGTGTTTAATTGGGGTGTCCAATCGTAGCGAAAACCGAACAAGTAGCTTTCTGTGTCCTTGGTCAGTCTTGCTTGTCCGTATTGAATATAGGGCGTGATCTTGCCGAATTGATAGTCAATACTTATGTACCAATCAGAGCTTAGCTCGTCAGCAAGCATGGTCTCTGCTTGTACATGAAGTTGTCCAAAGTAATGACTTACGCCCAAAGCGTAAATATCAAGATTATAGAATTTAGGTGACGCAATCAGTCCAGTCATTGTAGCGTCCAAGTTGACGTAGGCAATACGGAGTAAATTGTCGTCATAGAAGAGTTCCGAGCTCAAACCCAGCGCCCTTGAAATATCCAATGAAAAGGAAGAGTCGTACTGTTCGAAATGTTCCTCTCTCGGAATGGCAATATAGGGAGAAAAGACGATTTGATTGCCATTATCAAATTCGTGTAAGAAATCCGCGGCGATTCCTTCATAGTAAGTGAGTCCAAGATTGTTGTCGTATACCTCAGGAGGTAAGCGCAAAGAAGGGTAGGCGCTAGAGACATAGTAGTACTCAGACATAATAAACATTGGGGTTCTTAAGCGGCCTATTTTAGCGCGAAACATCCCAGCATTGTATTCCACCAATGCTCTTTCCAATTCGGGTGAAGAAAAATGGTCTTCTGGTCTTTTGACAACTTGAACCGTTGAGCGCAATTTAGGTGTGATCTGCCAATCAGCTTGAATACCTAAGGTGGTATCACAGTCAAAGCACCAATCATCGGTAATGTTTCGCCCAGAAAGTATCGGCAGTGAATTATTACTTTTGGCGGCAGAAAAGGTCCCAAACCCGCTTAGTTGAAAATCATCTGATAGTGCAATTTGTGCATTGCTTACTGCGGGAATCCATGACACGGAAACCATCGCCAAAAGCAAGTGGGTTCGTTTAATCTGAGAGCTGATAAATGACATAGGCGTCCTCAGGAAGCAGTTCTTCGGGAACATACGCAATGCCATTTGCGTTGTTCTCTAGCCAATGGAGAATGATTTCGAGAGACTCTTCCGGTACTTCCACAGGTGCGATGGCTTTACCAGAGAAGGAGAGTCGTGCCCAAATAGCAGACATCTGAGTCGGAGACTTATTCAGTAGTTTACGGTAGAAGTCTTCACGACTCTCGGAATCACGGGGAAGATCAAGGAGACGAACAGGCGCACCATTTACGTGGGACATGCGACCTCGATAAAGCAGTTTTACCTGATTTGAGCGCAATGCCTTCATATCTGGGTTAAGAGTAATCACAGCAAAACCAGTGGCGTTTGCTTGAATCGCTATCCCAAGTAGAAGTGTAGTGAGAACTAGCCTGATCAAAATATCCTTTCTTGTCGACGTTGTTGTACTAACTATTTGTTTTTATTTTATGAATACTAGTCATCAAATATTGAAGCGTGCAATTACTTACTCTTGTAGTTAATTGATCATCTAGACTTAAACCTTATACGCGCCAAAGTCGATTCAAGGAATGAGTCCGGATGTTACTGACTAATATGTCTATTAAAAGTAGACTATTTATTCTGTGTCTGATACCTACGCTCGCTATTCTTGCCTTCAGTGCCAATTTAGCTAGGGACTTTCAGAGCAGGCTCCACAGTTATCAACTGGTGGGTGAGAAGAATGACAGCATAAGTTTACTGACGGAGTTTTCTCATCACCTATATGTTGCGTTTAATCGTCGATTGAATGGCCAAAGTGCCAACGCTGCGGTGACGAGAGCGCAACAAACCATGTCGATGATCGCGCAGACCGCTCATACCTCTGAACATGTTCACCATGGAATTCAAACTTCGAACCATGCAAATAGCTACATTGAAGAGCTTCAATATCTTTTGCCTGAACTACTTTCTTCAGACAAAGCTTCTACCATCGAACTAGGGCAGTTGATCTACACCATTTACCATGATCTCCTTGTCGAAATTCATCGTCTTGAAAGTCATGAGGCTTCACCCCTGATTCATAGTCTGGATATTGTCTTATCTGATCTCAGTTGGCTTTACTTTTGGATGGAAAGAGAAGCATGGTTAACACAAGAAATTAAATGGTTAGAGTGGCAATATTCTGATTATGCAGAGGAGTACTTTCGTATTCGAGAAAGGCAGCAGTTGTACCTAGATAAGTTTATTAACTTAGGCGCAAGTTCCAATCAAGTAGAGGCTTTGCTCGACATTTTTGCCAGTAGAGAATTTCAACGTGGTTCTGTGGTGAAAGAGGCGCTACTAAATCATTCTGGAGAACGCATACCACCCTCTGAGTTTGTTGAAATTATCAATACACGTAATAAAGTGGTCGAGAGCCAACTGATGGCTTTTTCAAACACATTAAGACAGGAGCTTAACCAGAGTATTCGTAGCGCCAAACAAGGGCTGTGGTTAATCGCCATTGCAGGGTGTTCTGTGTTTATCGTGATGTTTGCTTGGGGAACAAGCACGATATACCGGATCAATTCCAAATTGGCCAAGATCATCAGTGTTATGGGACAGCTAAAGGAGAAAGATGGTGCAGAGCAGATCCCGATAGATGGGAAAGATGAGTTTTCATCATTTGCTCACCAACTCAACCATATTATCGAACAGCAATCAGACTATAAAAAGAATTTAGTCAAAGCTAAAGAGAATGCGGAAGCGGCAAACAAAGCAAAGAGTATTTTTCTTGCCAACATGTCCCATGAAATACGTACGCCACTTAATGGCATCATTGGCATGACAGAGATTCTCTCAGATAGTCACCTCACTACGGCGCAGAGAGAGATCCTCACTGATGTGGACACCTCTTCTCATGCTCTATTGCTACTCATCAACGACATCTTAGACCTATCTAAAATCGAATCGGGTAATTTGGCGCTATCCATTCGTAGCGTTGATCTAAGAGATATGGTGTATGAAACGCTAAGTATGGTTTCTTCGAATGCGCTTAAACAGCAAGTAGAGTTGCAGGTTGTCTATTCACCTACGCTGCCCGCTTCTATCGATATTGATGATTTCCGCTTCAAACAAGTGGTGATGAACCTGCTCAGCAATGCAATCAAGTTTACTCATAATGGTGTTGTGACCATTGAACTGGGCACCCATTTCGGCGAGCTACAATGTCATGTGATAGATAACGGGATCGGTATTTCAGAGGATAAGCTTGGCGATATATTTAAACCTTTCACCCAGGAGGATGGCAGTATTACTCGTCGCTTTGGAGGTACTGGCCTCGGATTAGCCATCTGTAGCCAACTTGTGGAGCTCATGGGGGGAAAGATAGAGGTCAAATCAACAACCGGGATAGGAAGCCGTTTTTCAATTACCTTGCCGTTGAATATTAGTGACGAACAAGCTGATAGGCTAGATCTATCGGCTCGCGGAGTTCTAGTGGCTAATGACTCGCAATATTTACGGCTGATTGTTGCTGAAAGTATACGTATCGGTGTGGAGTTAGAGGTATACCACTCAGTTGAGGAAATGTCCTCAAACGGCAATGATGTTCCGTTCATTCTATATTGCACTGAACGCAGTCGAAGCGCGCGCAAAGATGTCGCTAAGATTAGAAGCTTATACCCTTCTGCCCAGGTCATCGGTATGAACCATCACTTATACGCAAAACCAGAGTTAGACATACTTCTCGGTGCTTCAGTTACCCTGCCGCTATTGGGCCACCGATTTAGGTCAGTCTTAGAAGACGCGTTGAGTCGGAATCAGCTCAGTGACATGAGTGATAGTGAGTCCCCGCAAGAGTTTTTTCCTCTTGATGTCAAAAAGGTGCTAATCGTCGAAGATAACTTAATGAACCAAAAAATCGCCTCTTTCTTTCTCAATAAAATTGGTATTGAGTATGTGATTGCGAGCAATGGATTAGACGCAGTCAATGCAGTGAAGACCGAAGAAAGGTTCTGTGCAATTTTAATGGACTGCATGATGCCAATTATGGATGGTTTAACCGCGACGCGAGAAATCCGCCAATGGGAACAGGAAAAAGGAAAGGAAAAAGTGCCAATTATTGCGTTAACCGCGAGTGTATTACCTGAAGAAATTCAAAGCTGTTTCGACGCAGGAATGGATGCGTATCTTCCGAAACCATATAAATCGCAACAGCTTTTCGATACTTTTGAACGTTTAAAAGTGACGCTTTAATTCGCCTGTTCGATTTCTTTTAAATCATCTAACGGAAGCCAGTTAACTTTAACGCCCGCCTGTAAGAACATTTCTTGACTGACTTTGATTTTGTCTCCCCAGCGAGATAAGAAATCAGGCGTTTGTTCAGGACAATGAACGGCAGAAATACCGGTTTGAATGATCTTTGCCGCACAGTTAGGGCAAGGAAAATGAGTCACCCAAATTTCACATCCATCCAGATCGCGCTTTGCAAATAAGATCGCATTCTCTTCAGCGTGAAGCGTCTTTAGATACTTCATTTCTCTATCATCGGTCATTGCACTGTCTGAGATACCGTGAGGGTAACCATTAAAACCAACTGAAACGATGCGGTTTTGTTTTGTGATGACAGCGCCGACTTGAGTGGAGGGATCTTTACTCCAAGAGCCAACTAGTTCTGCCATTTGGTAAAAGCGTTGCGCCCATTTTGAAATCATTCAATCTTCCTCTAGGAGATGGTTAGCAAATAGACCAAGACTGGTGTAGTGCTAGAAAAATACATTATGTGATTTGGATCTCCACATAATATCCTAGTTTAACGTCGTATAGTCCAGAAAAAACCGCTGGTAGGAGAAGTGAACATTAAAATAGTGGCAGATTAGTGGGATTTTGGTCACCTTTTATTGATGGTGCTTGATGAGTTGAAATCGGAAATAGTCCCGTATCTGTGTGCGAGATCTCTTACAAAGCCGTGAGCATTATGAGAAACGAACGCTGAGAAATTTGGATGTTTGCATTGTAAGCGTCTGAAAATAATGGTTATGTATGTTTCTTGAACGGTCGGGAAATTGCTGAAAAGCGAAAAATAGCGTTGTGAAAATAATGGTGAAGCCATAATCTTAAGTTGTCAGCAGGGAGCAGACACGGAACAGGAAAGACCCAAGGAACGGTCATCTTCAGGACGAAGATTCGATTATTCAGGATGAGTAATTGGCATGGAAAGCGAAGGACATTGGCTGGACGCTAGTAACTAGGATGGTTACACAAGGATAGACAATGGACGCTTAACGGACTAAGGCAATTTCTATCAGGATGATAGAGTCAGGGACACCGCTTAAGGATAAAGCGATGAGAGTTAGCGAGGATAGCTAACGGGCTGGATTGCCAAGGACACCGCTAGGATGGCGATGATAAGGAAAGTGCTGAAGGATTCAGCGTACTATCAAGGAATAGATGCAGGGAGCACCTATTAGTAGCCGGATTGCTGCGAGTAAGAATAGAACCCCACTAGGCGAGAGCTTAGTGGGGTTTTCTTTTGTCTAGATAAAACATGACTTGTTCTAGAATAAAAAAGGGAAGCAGCGGCTTCCCTTTATGCATTTCACACTAATGTCCTTTTAGCGTTTGAACGTCACTTCTTCTTGGCTATCAAGATGGATTTGAGTCGTTGCTGGCTGTGTTTCAGCAATCACCTTACCGTTACGAACAGAGTAACGCACAGGTACTTGGCGACGTACTGCATCAAAGCCATTCTCTGCCGGTAGGATTAGTAAGCTACCTGGCTTGCCTTGCTCTATACCGTGTTTGTCTTGGATGTTTAACGTGCGCGCTGAATTAGTGCTGATTAAATCCAAACCATTGTTGATCTGATCGTAACCCATGACCTGAGTAACATGTAGACCCATATGCAGTACTTGTAACATGTTTGCTGTACCTAATGGATACCAAGGGTCAAACACGTCGTCATGACCAAAGCAGACATTGATACCAGCGTTTAGCATCTCTTTCACACGAGTTACGCCACGGCGTTTCGGATAATCGTCAAAACGGCCTTGTAGGTGAATGTTCACTAACGGGTTAGCCACAAAGCAGATGCCTGACATCTTTAACAGTCGGAACAAGCGAGACGCATACGCACCATTGTATGACCCCATAGCGGTAGTGTGGCTCGCTGTCACTCGATCGCCCATTTCATATTTGTGTGCTAGGGCAGCCAGTGTCTCAACGAAGCGCGATTGCTCATCGTCAATTTCGTCACAGTGAACATCGATTAGGCGATCGTACTTACGAGCGAGTTCGAATACATAGTGAAGTGACTCGACGCCGTACTCGCGAGTGAACTCAAAGTGGGGAATCGCACCGATCACATCGGCGCCTAACTGCACCGCTTCTTCTAGCAGTTCTTTGCCATTTGGGTAAGAGAGAATACCTTCTTGCGGGAACGCGACAATTTGAATGTCGACCCACTCTTTCATCTCTTCTTTGACCTCAAGCATTGCTTTTAAGGCGATTAAGGTTGGATCAGAAACGTCTACATGAGTACGAACATGTTGGATACCGTTAGCGATTTGCCACTTTAGAGTTTGTTTCGCGCGGCTTTTTACATCTTCAATTGAGAGGAGCTCTTTGCGCTCCGCCCAACGTTCGATACCTTCAAATAAGGTACCTGAGATATTCCAGCTAGGCTCACCTGCAGTTTGAGTGGTATCTAAGTGAATGTGCGGTTCACAGAAAGGCGCGACAGCTAAGCCGCCCTCGGCATCTAGAATATTACCGTCAAAAGCAAGGTCTGCATCGTTGTCGAGAATTTGCTTAAATTGACCGTCCTCAATAAGGATCTGTTTTAGACCTTGTTGATTGCGTAGCGTCGCGTTTTTGATCAATAGCGTTGTCATGATGCTTCCTTACGCTGTTTGTGTTTTCAGCGCGTGTTTGTTGAGAATTGAGTTTAGGACAGCGTAGCAAAGTGCTCCACCAAGTACAGCATTTAGCGGTACTACTCCAGGAATGAATTTACCTGCGGCTACGCCGATTGCGACAGCGATAATGCCAGCCCAGTTAATGGTTTGGAACTGCGCGTTTGCAAAATCTTTGTAACGTTTACGGTTGATTAGGAAGTCTGCGATAATAACGCCACCAATCGGTGGAATGGCCATCGAAAGAAACGTCAGCCAACCGACAAAGTTATTGTAAAGCCATAGCGCGAAGATGGTGCCAATGATGCCGTTCATGATCGACATAGTGGTACTAGAACGACCTGTAATGTTAGAGAGTCCAAGGCCTGAGGCATACAGCGCGTTCTCGTTAGTTGTCCAAATATTCAAGCCAAGCACAATGATAGCTGGTAGTAACAGGCCCTGAGCGATCATGACGTCAGAGATGTCCGCTTGACCTGTCGCTGCGGCACCTGCTGCGCCAAACATAAACATCAGCGAGTTACCAATAAAGAATGCCACCATAGTGACTAATACCGCGCTAGCCGGTTTTTTACCAAATCGAACGAAGTCAGCGGTCAGCGTACCTGCGCTAACAAATGAACCCACTACCATGGCAAGAGCAACAGAAAAGTCCATTGGCGTTTCAGGCTGAATGAGTTGCAGCTGTTCGAAACCACCAACGCTATCTACTGCCATAGATACCGAGTAGCTACCAAGAATGGCAATAGCAGGTACGGCAATCGCTGACAATACCATTAGGGCTTTAATACCGAAGTAAACCGTGGCAGTCATCAGTAAACCAGACACAACAATCAATGTGTTGGTATCAATGCCAGTCGCTTTTTGTACTGGAATGGCAAACATCGCAACACCGACGCCAAACCAACCGACTTGAGTACCGCCTAATAGAGCAGAAGGAAGCCATGAGCCTTTAGTACCAAAAGAGAAGCGAGCAAGAAGGTGAGTAGAGAGACCAGTAGAAGCGCCAATGTAACCAAGAAAAGAGGTGTAGATACCGAGAATAAGGTTACCGATGAGAACAGCGAGGAAGAAATCATTAAAGGAGAGGCCAGTACCAAGAGAACCACCTGTCCACATACTTGCGGAGAAGAAAGTGAGCCCAAGCATTACCATGGTAAGTGAAGCGACTCCTTTCCTTGCCGTTTCCGGTACGGGTCCAAGACTGTAGTTATTGTCCGCAGCCATTTATAACCTCCGCAAATAGATTGTCAATACAAATTGTAGGTAAAAATTAGTTAAACGGCGCGTATTATGGTGATATAAATCACATAGTCAATGCTTTATTGATAACTAAATCGATTGCGTGCAAGTCTGTTTTGATAATAATCATAATAACCAATGGGTTATGATTTCTATGACTTTCAAAAAATATCAGTATGAATGGATAGATAGGGGGTAAGTTGTTTAATTTACTTCAATAAATGACATTAATGGATTGTAGTTAATATAAATGACGTACTGTTTGATGGTAGGACTTGTTTAGGAGATAAACTGCTTGCTTTTTGTTCACTTATTATAATTAAACGAGCTTTTTTGAATGTTAAGACTAAGTAAAGTGCCAATTTTTAAACTTTAACCTTGATATTGTAACCAAATGGCTATTTTATTAGTTCTCCAGTTCTCCAGTTCTCCAGTTCTCCAGTTCTCCAGTTCTCCAGTTCTCCAGTTCTCCAGTTCTCCAAAAACAAAAAGGCCAACCTCAAGAAGTGAGATTGGCCGCTATAAGTGTGAACAAAATGGGTTCACTAACAACGTCAGTTGGCTAGGTGACCCTCGGCTTAATTAAGGGTCGCTATTACTGTTGCACTATATGTGCCAACTTTAATAGCACCAAATTGCTCTGAAATTAATCGATTTTAGGACATTTCTGCCATTCCAATTGCATATTGAAATTGCAAAATGCGAATAACCACAATAATGCTAATGATATGATAATAACTTAACCAAAGTTATAACATCACTAAGCTCGCTGTTCCGAGGAAGGCAAAGAAGCCTACAACGTCCGTCACTGTCGTGAGAATGACCGATCCCGCAAGCGCAGGGTCGAGCTTCAGTTTGTCGAGAATAATAGGGATAAGGACACCAAATAGAGCCGCGGTGATAATGTTGACCACAATAGCAAGTGCTATGGTTGCACCAAGAATAGTTGATTGAAACCATAACCCTGCGAGACCGCCAATGATTAGCGCCCAAAGCAAGCCATTAATAGAGCCTATTCCAATTTCGTTTTTTAGTAGCGCCCAGCGGTTACCTGAAGTGATCTGATTAAGCGCCATGGCACGAATCATCAAGGTCAGTGTTTGACTACCTGCGATTCCTCCCATTGACGCAACTATTGGCATCAGTACTGCCAAAGCGACGACTTGTGCGATCACATCTTCAAACAGGCCGATAGTCACTGATGCCAGAATCGCTGTCATTAAATTAATACCAAGCCAGACGCCACGTTTTTGCGAGCTCTTGAGCACTGGTGCGAATAGGTCATCCCCTTCATCCATACCGGTACCGGCCATTAAGCGGGTCTCGTAGATTTCCCTTTGAGTCGTAAGAGCAAAGTGCCAATCAACTTCTCCGACCAAAACTTGCTTGTCGTCGGTCACTGGCATCGCCGATAAAGAGGAGTGCTCCAGAGCTTCAATGCTCTCAGCCAGCGTTAGTTTTGCATTGAGCGTCAGTACATTCTCGATTGAGATGTTTTTGAGTCTTTCGTTCGGCTCTGCTCTAAGAAGGTCAATGTAACTGACTAAACCACGAAACTGCTTACGTTTATTGATCAGGTAAATGTGCTGCGGAGCGTCGTAGCTGTAGCGCTCCATAAGTATTTTGGCTTTCTCCACCGAAATATTGAAGGGTAGGGTCACGACTTTTCTTTCTGCCCAGCGCCCAAGTTCATCATCTTCATATTCATTAGCCTGATCGTAAAGTTCTAGCTCATCTTTTTCGATCAGTTGCAGCGCTTCGTTAATGATCTCATCAGGCAGTGAATCGGCCCACTCGATTAAAGAGAGGTTATCTAGCTTAGCTAAGGTGAGTTTAAGTTCCGTTTCAGACAGCTCATCAATGATTGAATGACGTACTTCGGCACGCGCTTCTGTGAGTACCTCAATATGCAGCTCAAGCGGAAGCCCTCGCCATAGCGTTACCCTCTCTTCAATAGGGAAGGCTTCGAGAATAAGCGCCACAGAGCCAGATTCTAATCCAGCTTCGATCAGATCATTAAGAATGGCAACTTGCTCACTCTCTTCTGCTTGTACGATTTGTTCAATTAAAACGGAGAGGTCTTGAAACTGGCTCACTGAGCACCTCGTAAACTTGGTAATTTGCTTAACTGGTTATCAAAGTACTCTAAAGTGGCGGAAAAACAATACTTTGTTCAGATGGAATAAACAAAAAGACCGCTATTGCTAGCGGTCTTAAGGTCTTAAATGGAATAGAAGAAGTAGAGCTGGGACTTCATACGAATGATGATGCCGCGAATCGCATCTAGGAATGCCATAAAACCAATCGGTTTATCGCCACTGATCCAAGCTAAGCCAACAGAGCCAACAGGAATGTCATAGCCATCAGTTTCTTCGATTTTCAACCTAACAAAGTGATGCTTGTTTTGAAGGTTTTGACCCGTCGTTGTTCGCACTGGTTGATCAAATCCAAGTAAGTTTCCTTGAGATTCTCCGGTTGCCTCCACAATGCCTTCAACCTGAGCTGAGAAGATCTTGCCCGGATAAACAGAAGAAGCAAACTCAGCCGCATGGCCCGGTTTAACGTTTCTAATGGCCTGATGATTCACACGCATAAGTACATATTTTTCATCGGTGTACATTTGAAGTCTAGGCATCATAGAGACACGTTGCCCTTCACGAAGTATAAAGTTGGTAACGAAACCGTCAGCCGGAGCGTATACCTTGGTGCTGTCTAAGTCCCATTGTGCTTTAGCGAGCTTCTCACGAGCCGTCTTCCAATCGGCCTGTTTACTTTTTACGGTCAACTTGGCCTTAGTTATCGCGAGTTTAGCTTTATCGGCATCCACTATTCTGGTATTTAGTTCGGACTCGATGGTTGAAATATTGTGTTGTGCTTTCTCGACTGCTGTCTCTTGTTTGTCGATATCACTTGCGGTGATGGTATTTTCTACGACACGGTTTTGCTCTTGATAACGCTTAAGCATTTTAACTTGCAGTTTGTGATCGACTTTTGCTGCTGCTAAACGGCTTTCTGTGGTCTTCACCTCTTGTTGCATAGATTGATACGTTGCTCGAGCAATCGCGATATCTTCTTTTGCTACTTGGTAAGCCACGTCTGCTGATTCTTCTGCAACTTGCGCTTGATTGAGCGAAATCTGGTATTGGGTAGGATCGATTTCGTAAATGAGCTGACCTTTTGAAACTTGTTGGTTTGGCTCAATATAGATTTTGTCTACTTTACCTGTCACATTTGGCGAGTCAGGACGCAGCTGTATGTGCGGTGATTGAACCACGGAACCACCAGAGAGATCCATTGGGGTAAAGTTGATCAGGCCAACCCACACAAACATTAGCCAAGAGGCGCCACCTAGGTAAGCGAATGACTTAGTCACTTTGTTCCAAGGCATTCCAACAAGGCGAAGCAAATAGATAAACAATGCCCAGACGGCTAAACCTTCTAACATTACGCTTCTCCTTCAGAGTTGTTACTTTTTGGGGCGTGACGCCAGGTATCGCGAAGGTTGATGATGGCTTTTTCCATATCAACGAAGGCGAGAATTACGGCGACAACCCAAACCCAGTGCCAGATAAAACCAATCCATGTGAGTGCCGTTATCAATCCTATTTGATGATGATCTTTGCTATGGGCTTTATTGATTGGTAGTTCGTGGAATTTCCAAAATCCAAATAATGCAGCGCCAACGGTGGCAACAAGAACAACCGTTGCGACAACGTGCAAAATTGTATCGGCATTTGTTCCGACGAACGGGACACTTAGTAAACTCATTCAAGGCTCCAAAGTAATAACAGAGCTTGATTGTGATCTAGAATTGAAAAAGTCGATGGGTTGTGACAGATTAAATCACATGACGCAAGATATTGAGTTGATCTGTAAATGGATAAAGTGAGATTTATGCGAGCGATAGGTATTTACAACATGCACCTAGAAGCTCACAAGCGTTATGATTTGGAGCAAGGCTCTCTTGGGATACCGGATGAGGTTTTTCACAATCCGATGACGCTTATCCCCCTTTCGGAAGTTAATCAGTGGTTTGCCAAACTTGAACACAAGACGGGTAATCCGGATATTGTGCTTGAACTAATGCAAGACAATGACATTGCGCGAATAGGTGCCATCAGTCACTGGTTATTGTCAGGTTTTGACTTTGCTTCAACGATACGGCGTATGAACTATGGCCTTAATAGTTTACAAAATGGTGCGTTTTTATCGGCTGCTTTAAGTGGATCCATCATTAAGTGGTCATACCGAAACCCACATGTCAGTCCTCAAGTCAAAGTCCACGATAGCGTTCGCATGGCAGTCGCGTTGGTTAAAGTTATGAGGCTCTATCTTGGCTCGAATTACTCCCCTTTAAGAGTACGTTTATCAGGGACTCGCAAGAACATAGAGAAGTATCGAGCGTTCTTTGGGTGTGACATTGACTGGAGCCATTCCAGTACTGAGATTTGGTTTCACTCTGAGGTTCGTTTAGCCACCAAGCAACAGTCCAGTATCCGTAAGGGGCGACTCGCGATGAATTTCTCTGACTTGGATGAGCTGCTCAATATGCCGGATCCAGAAGATGAAGTTAAAGTGATTTATGAAGTACTTAACTACAGTCGTTTTCATGGTTTACCGACACTTGAGCACGTCAGCGGCTTATTGGGTATGTCGACACAGCAGTTTCAGCGAGCGCTGCGTAAGCTTGGAATGAACTTCTCGACCGTCTGCGGATATGTGCTGAGTAACATTTCCGTCTCAATGTTGACCAAAGGTGTAGCTATTGATGAGATCGCGCGTCGGCTTGGCTATCAGAACACTGCAAGCTTCAATCGAATGTTTAAGAAAAACAGAGGACTAACGCCCATCCAATATGTTCAGCATTACTGCTTAGATGAGCGTTAAGTATGATGTTACTTGCCTTGTTGGTCGTGCCAGCGTGAACCATAGGCTTGGCTGTAGTCTGGCGTTTGGCTGTGTTTGGAATCTGGCATTGCCTTCAAAGGACCTACAACGGTTCGATATGGTAGGAAGCCAGCAAAAGCGGTTAGGTCCATATCGCCTAGGTCATCATTGACGTCTCCTTTGCTGACTTTTACCGACGCTTCGGTTAGAGGGATGGCGAGCAACATAGTGCTGTTTAGCTCTCGTTCGCTGCTGAGTCTGACGTCATTGGTTCTTCCGGGGGCTATTTGCTCAACAAAATGATTCAGTATTCGGTCTTTCTCGTGCTTATCATCTATCGCGGTGAAATGACCAAGTACAACCGCACTTCGATAGTGGGCGCTATGATGGAATGCGCTTCTTGCTAAAACCCAGCCATCGAACAAGGTGAATGTTAAACAGGTATTGACCCCACCTTTTAAAATGCGCATCAGCCGACTGTTGTTTGCTCCGTGAATATAGACGGTATCTTCTACGCGCCATGCCAACATCGGGATGACATAGGGTTGCTCACAGTCTGAGATAGCGATGTGAGCCACTAATGACTCGTCGATAATGTCGTACAAGGCTTGTTGCTCGGTCACCGCTTTATGAGCCCCTTTCTTAAGTTCAGTTCTTTTGGTTGCTGATAACATTGCTTTGCCTCCTGCAAATATTTGATTTACAGAAAATGTATCTTTAAATTGGTACTAAATTTAGAGCCACTTCTATTTGATGGATGGATCCACTTATGGCGTTAATCGATATTGGCGATCTTCAATTAAGTAACGAGAGTCGTACTAAGCAAGATGCGTTGTTTAACGCAGTCAGGGATAAAATCGTTGGGCAGTTATGGGGAAAGGGGCTCAAGCTTCCTTCGACACGTAAACTGGCTGAGGAGCTTAACCTGAGTCGGAATACGGTGATCCATGCGTATGAACAGTTGCATGCTGAAGGTTATTTGGAGAGCCGAGTTGGATCTGGCTACTTTGTTGCGCTTGAACTGCCAGACCAGTTCGTGACAACGGCTTATCAATCTACTAAGCCAAGCCGCCCGGTTATAGCTGCTGATTACAGTCGTGCTTTTTCGCCCGGAGTTCCGGATCTTGGTGAGTTTCCAACCCAGAAATGGCAAAGATTATTATCTCGCCATATTAGTCGTGTAAGCCTGCTGGGTGGGCAAGATGTTCAAGGTGACGGCAGTTTGCGAGAAGCGCTTGCAAGCTACTTGGCGACGAGCCGTTCTGTGGTCTGCGATCCAGATAGGGTAGTTATTACGTCGGGAGCACAGCAAGCCCTAACCATAGCTGCTTTGCTGACAGTTAAAGAAGATCACAGCATTTTGATGGAGCAGCCAGGTTATGCGCAGATGGCTAAAGTTCTCAACTGGCTTAATTGTGATTGGAGCCCTGCGGTCGTTGTACCTAAATCGGGGTTGGATTTGAACTTAGTTGAGGGCAGTTGTAGCAAGGTGATTTACGTCACCCCAAGTAACCAATATCCGCTTGGCACGACCTTAGATATCAATCAGCGCTTAAGGCTAATTGAATGGGCGAAAAACCGTAATGGCTGGATCATTGAGGATGATTACGACAGTGAATTTCAGTTTGCTCACCGCCCATATCCAAGTCTGCAAGGCTTAGCAGCTAAAACAGGGCATGATCAACACGTTATCTACGTAGGTTCCCTTAGTAAAGTAATGTTCAATGGCCTTCGCTTAGGTTATCTGGTGTTGCCCAAATCTATGGTTGAACAAGCCCTAAGCATAAAAGATGCGTTAAGTGGTGACTCTCCGAGCCACACTCAAGCTGCTCTGGCGGATTTTATTGCCGAAGGTGACCTAATTCGTCATATTCGAAAGATGCGTCGTTTGTACAAACAAAAACATCAAATGATGCTGACGATGATAGAACGATATTTCCAAGGGAGTTTGGAGGTGATCAGCCAAGCGGCAGGGCTGCATGTCACTGTGAAGTGGCGAGGGCATATTGCGGAACAAGATTGGGCTGCACGTGCGTCCGCTCGTGGCATTGTGATTCGTCCTTTTTCTTATTACGAGCAGCATGATGGCGGAATGCAACGTGATTGGTCTGGCGCTGTCTTGGGCTTTGGTAATGTTGCTCTAGATGAAATCGAGCCAAATATCCGTACCCTTGCCGAAATCTTCAATTCATGATGTTATTGATTAAGGTGTAACTAGAGGGAGGAAGGGTTTGTATGTGTCGATGGTTAGCCTATCAAGGAGAGTCAATTTATCTCGATGAGTTGGTTTATGAACCGGAACACTCATTGGTTCATCAGAGTTTAGAGGCACGTAAGGCGGTCACAAGAGTGAATGCTGACGGCTTTGGGCTGGGTTGGTACACTGAGCGAGATACGCCTGGACAATTTCACGAAGTGCTTCCTGCATGGGGAGATGAAAACCTTCGCTCACTTACTCATCATATTCGTTCTCATCGTTTTATGGCACATGTGCGATCATCGACAGGCACACAAGTCTCACGGTCTAATTGCCATCCTTTTATCAGTGAAAACTGGATGTTTCTCCACAATGGTCAGATTGGAGGTTTTGAGCAGGTTAAATTTGAGTTGGAACGTCAACTGTGTGAGTCGCTGTTTCTGAAACGTATGGGGACGACAGACAGCGAGTTAATCTTTCTGCTTATGTTGCAAAATGGCTTAAAGCAGAACCCTGTTGAAGCGATTAGAAACACTTTATCAATGATCAGTAACCTTATGACTGACAAGCAAATTGAGGAGCCGTTAAAAGCTTCAATTTGTGTTTCGGATGGCAATCAGTTTTGGGCAGTTCGTTATAGCTCAGATCAAGAAGCTCCAACGGTTTTTATCAAACAAGATGGCGCGAATGTTGTTTTGGCTTCAGAGCCGTTAGAAAAAAGCCCCGAATGGAAAAAAGTGAGCCCTCAGACGATTCTAAATATCTGCTTAGACAAAGTGGATTCATACGCTATTTAAACAGCTAGCAATGTTCAGTTTCTGCCCAATGAATCTGAGAATTGAGAGAAACACAGAACAGCCTAGCCAATTTAAGTCAGAACGGCCTTGAGCTAATTGTTAGCAGACCAAATTACCATGCTCTACTATTGATAGAGTAGATACCTAAGCAGTGAGATTCGTTGGTTAGGTATTTGGTCTGGCGGGAGACAGTTTATGGTTCAAAGGTTATGGGTTTTGTCTTTGTGTTTGCTAAGCTTTTTTTCCTACGGGAAAGAGACGCTGAGAATTGTCTATTATGACTCCTTCCCGCCATATTCCTATATCAATGCAGCCGGCGAGATGGAAGGGATACTGGTAGACATAGCAAAAGAAGTACTGGAAAAACAGATGGATCTTGAAGTGTCACACGAAGGCTATCCGTGGAGTCGTGCGCAAAGGATGGTGTTCAACGGTCAAGCCGATGCGTTTATCACAGTACCGACGCCAGAGCGGCTGAATTACGTCAATGTTGCAAAAGAGCCTGTATTTAGCGCGCCAATCAACCTATTTACCTACAAAAATCATGCGCATCTGGATAAGTTAGAGCAAGTGTCTCGCATTGAAGACTTGAAGGAATTCGTGATTCTAGATTATGTCGGAAATGGTTGGGGGAACGAAAATTTCCCCCAAGACTCTTACACTAGAGTGATCGAGTCAGATCTCTCTATCGCATTACAAATGCTCGCTAAGAAAAAAGGAGATGTTGTAGCCGTTGATAAAGTCGTGGCTGAATTTCTCTTATCTAAGCATGATCGACGCAACTTGATCACTGAGCTTCCCGTGACTTTAACTGTAGCACCTTTTGCGCTGTGTATTTCCAAAACATCTCAGTTCGTCACGATACTTGAGGAATTTTCCGAGCAAGTGTTGGCATTTCGCCAGCAAGGCGGAGAACGAGAAATACTGGCCAAGTATAAGTAGCATCATATGTTATTTGAGCCGTTCGCCGTGTGTGACTTTCTCCACGGTAAACTAAGTAGCGCGAAGACGGTGACAGCGTAGAGCATCGACCAACCAAGGCACACAAACACAGCCGAGCAGAGAAGCAAAGAAACCGCAGCAAGGTATCGACTCAATCCTGTGAGTAGCTTGTAGGCTGCAAGCATCGCTAGAAGGTAGACCAAAACAAATATTCCATTGGCGAGCTTGAGAAAGAACTCCAAATCCAAACCTGACAACTCACCCGCGACACAAGAAACCAGAGCCACACCGCCAACAACAAAGGTCGCATTTGCCGGGACACCTTTAATCGATAGTCTAGCGAGCGCGCTATTTGGGCTGTATTCCTTAGCCTGTGCCCATACCATGCGAGATAAGCTTTGAGTGTAGAGATTTACACTAGCAAAGCATGCCCCAAAACCCACGATACTGATTAAGGCTTTGAACTCTGGACCAAACAGATTTTCAGAGATCCAAGGAATTGATGTGCTATCGAACATAGGCGAACCGTAAGCGCCCATCTTTAACACTATGATTGAACATATCCAGTAAGTCGCCCCTGCGATAAAACAGCCAATCACAATCGCAATAGGGAAGTCTCTTTGAGGGTTCTTAAACTCTTCTCCCATATGGGCGAACGCTTCTATCCCAACAAAACACCAAAACATGACACCTAATGCTAACCCGACAGACCACAGGCTATCACCACTAAGAGGCGGCAAGATTAAATCCTGAGAACTAAAGTCGCCTTTCCACCAGAACGCCGTGATAAGAGCAAAAATAGACAAGGCAATAATGGTTTGTAACCTGCCTGAAGATTTGGTTCCAGCGAGATTCACGCCAATAAGCAAAGTCACGGTGAGCAATTGGGCAAATAAAGGAGAGTTGATGCTTTCAGGCATCAGCTGCTGCAAAAATCCAGCCGCTAACGCAATGGCAGCAGGTACACCGACCGGAACGACACTAAGAAACAACCATGCGACGCTTTTTTCAAGTTTGGAGTTAAATGCCTTACGGACAAAGTAAGCGGTACCACCAGCACTCGGGTAACGTTTACCAAGCTGGGCGAAAGTGAGTGCAATAGGGCAGATTGCAACAAATAGGATTAACCATGCCCAAAGGGACGCATGCCCCGCGATACCTGCTGCTATTGCTGGCACCATAAACAGCCCTGTCCCTAACAGCGTTGTCGATAATTGGCCGATGCCAGATAGCAATGTTATCTCTTTTTTCAGCTCACTCATTATGCTCTCCCTGCATCGTGTTCAGTTTTAAAACAAGGTTATCTCAAGCGGCTTAGGTATGCATTAGTCAATTCGTCACCGATAGCGGTCACATTGTCTGTTTGTGGTTTTAGAGCTGTCAATTTGACTGCTTTCATCTCTAGCAATTTTGTGTCACATTGCATTCAACCAACAGGATAAGTTGGCGTAATTGGGAAGTAAAATATGGACAAATTTGATCGGCAAATCATAGACATTCTAAAACTTAACGCTCGGGAGAGTGTGAGTGATATCGCTAGAAAAGTGAATCTGTCACGCACGGCAGTAACGGCGAGAATTCAAAAGCTCGAACATGAAAAAGTAATCCTTGGCTATCATGCTGATGTGGCGAAAACTGAGAACAAAGAACTGATCAAAGCCTATCTCGCCCTTAAGTTTGATATGTCGAGCTCGACTCAGTACTGCGAAACCTATGCCGATCTGATTTATCAGATTGATGGCGTAAAATGGTGTCATGCGATTAGCGGAGAAACTGACATGATGCTGTACGTCGAAGTTGATTCAATGACTCGGCTGAATGCCATTCGGGACGAATTGCAAAAGATTCCAGAGTTGCGTCATCTGATGACTCACACTGTACTTAATGAATTCTTTAATACGCTAAACACATAGCGCTCAAAATGATGCTGAACAATCTTAACCTTAATTTGTTGCGCTCTTTGCATGTATTGCTCGAAGAGTGCCATGTTAGTCGAGCGGCAGAGCGTCTGCATGTCACTCAGTCTGCCATGAGCAGGCAGCTATCACAGCTACGAGAAATATGTGGTGACCCATTATTGGTTAGAGATGGGAACCAACTAATACCTACGCCCCGCGCGCTTGAGATGAAAGATAAACTGTGCGAGCTACTTGGCGAGTTTGACGCCTTGCTTGCCGATAAGCCATTTGACCCTCAAATTTGGCAGCAAGAGTTTGTGCTATCTTCCAGTGATTATGTCGCTCAATACATAGTACCTGATGTGGTGTCAGTTGTTGTCGAGCAAGCGCCTAAAGTCAATATTGCCTATCGATTATGGCAGCCCGACTTTCTAACCCAGTTTGAATCAACGGGCATTCACTTGGCTTCAACCATGTTGGCAGAGAAGCCAGAAAACCTGAGTAGTGTAAAAATAGGACAAGACAAGTCTGTCTGTTTGATGAGTGCTACGCATCCTCTTAGTGCCGCAACGAGTATGTCTTGTGAAGAGTTAGTCTCTTATCCTCATTTGAAAGTAACGGGGGGAGGAGACAAAGACTCCAATGCAGATATTGCTCTGAATAAGCTCGGATTTCGTCGCCGGATTGCGCTCAAGGTGCCGTTCTTCTCAGCAGCGGTTAATGCATTACACAGTAGTGATTATCTTATGGTTGTGCCAGAACACATTGCGCGAAATTTAGCCAAAGAAGCCCAGCTCGTATACAAGCCTTTGCCTTTTGACACTGAAGCTCATCTCTATTGGCTAATGTGGCACCCGAAATACGATCAAGATAAGGCGCATCAATGGATGCGAGAAAAAGTGCTTCATGCGATGCAAACTTCACCATACTCCGTTGGTATGATTTGATATCATGATTGTCATGATTAACTTTGATTTCAATTCATTATCCGCATGCTTTAACGTGGCTGTTATTCACTAGTAATGAAACATATGATTTAAAGGATTCTGGTATGACGTTCACGGTATGGTTGTCTCTATTCACTATTTGTATTCTCGGAGCCATGTCTCCTGGGCCGAGCCTTGCGATGGTTGCAAAACATAGCCTCGCCGGAGGGCGACTAAATGGTTTAGCCGCGGCTTGGGCACATGCAATCGGTATTGGTATTTATGCGTTTATCACCTTAATTGGTTTGGCGGTGGTGCTGCAGCAATCTCCTTTGCTGTTTAAAACCATTAGCTATGCCGGTGCCGCTTATTTGGCTTATCTTGGTTACAATGCTTTGCGCTCGAAAGGCGGTGTAGCAGCAAGGCTTGAATCCGGTGAGCAGACGAGTATCTGGCAGTCTGCCAAAGAAGGTTTTTTAATTTCTTTGCTTAGCCCAAAGATCGCACTTTTCTTTATCGCCTTGTTTAGTCAGTTTGTCGCTGTGGGTGATAGCGTTGCTGCTAAAGGCTTGATTGTCTTGACTCCGCTAGTCGTAGATGGTTTATGGTACACCCTGATTACATTTTTGCTTTCCAGTCCGCGATTAATTGATAAAATCCGCTCAAAAGCTTTGCTAATAGACCGACTGTCAGGTGCTGTTTTAATTTTGCTTGCTGTGCGCGTTATTCTGACGGTTTAATTCCCTGTACAACAACGGCCAACGCTTCGAAATTTAAACTCGATGTGATAGGTCTAGATTGGGTATTCATGTTGGCAAAGTGTCGTAAAAGGAGAATTAAGAATGATAAGACTGGCTATCATTGGTACCAACTGGATTACCGACCAATTTGTTGAGGCTGCTTTAAAAACAGGTCAATACCAACTAAGCGCGGTGTATTCGCGTTCGTTAGAGAGTGCAGAGCGATTTGCAGAAAAGTACGCTTCGCCTGCTTTGTTTGATGATTTAGATCTATTGGCCGCATCGCCTCTATTTGATGCGGTTTATATTGCGAGCCCTAATATCTTACATGGGCCGCAAGCCATACAAATGATGAAAGCGGGAAAACATGTGATTGTCGAAAAACCAATGGCATCGAATCTCGCTTTGGCTAAGCAGATGTTTAAAGTGGCTGAAGAGAACAATGTGTTGTTATTCGAAGCCTTTATGTCAGCGCATATCCCTAACTTCAAACGCTTGAAGGATGAGCTGTCTTCGATTGGTCAGATCCGCAAAGGTTTTATCACTTACTGCCAATTCTCGTCGCGCTATCCAAAGTACTTGGCGGGAGAAAATCCAAATACGTTTAATCCAGAATTTGCCAATGGATCAATTATGGATATTGGCTTTTACTGTTTAAGTTCTGCGGTTGAGCTGTTTGGCGAGCCGAAATCCGTTAAAGCTGCCGCTCAGCTTCTTGATTCTGGTGTTGATGGCAGTGGCAGCGTTGTTCTCGAATACGATGGGTTTGAAGTGGTTCTTCAGCACTCGAAAACGAGTGACTCTTATTTGCCAAGTGAGATTCAAGGTGAAGAAGGGGTATTGTTGATGGAAATGATATCAACCGCGAAGAAGCTGACTAAGTTTACCCGTGGTAGTGACATTGGTATTGATCTTAGCGTTAAACAAGAGCTTAACCCAATGTATTACGAAGCACTTGAATTTGCTTCCCAATTCAAGCAACAATCAACGAATTCAAGCTGCACTCAACGTTCGTTAATTGTAGCCAAACTGCTCGAAGAAATTCGTCGCCAAACAGGCGTGGTATTTCCGACAGACAAGAAGAACTTTGCGAAAAAGAAATAGAGAGAATCAGATGCAAGCGGAAGTAAAGTGGATTGAAGAATTCAAGTTTCTAGGACAATCGCAATCAGGGCATTCTATCGTGATGGATGGCAATGGCGGTGCTACTGCTCCTAGCCCGATGGAAATGGTTTTGATGGCAGCGGGTGGCTGTAGTTCAGTTGATGTTGTCGATGGCCTAAAAGAAGCGGGTCAAGTAGTGACTGCCTGTAACGCAAAACTGACCACAGAGCGCCGTGAAACAGCACCGCGAATCTTCACACAAGTGAATATTCATTTTGAAGTGTCGGGCGAAAACCTTTCTCCAGAAGTGGTGGCAAAGGTTGCTGCTGACTCTTTAGAGAAATATTGCTCTGTGTGTCTAATGCTAGGTAAAGGCATTGAAATGACGCACAGTTGGGAAATTATCTAAATCCCGTTTTGCTGCTTAAGCCGAGCGCTAAGCTCGGCTTTTTTGTTTGAGAAAATCAAAATGTTCAACAGTTCTCATAAATTCACCATCGCTGGCGTTGCCGCTATTCTTCTTTGGAGTAGTGTGATGGGCTTTGCTAGAGCGGTGACTGAAATGCTAGGTCCAATTGGCGGGGCTGCATCGATCTATACGGTCGCGTCACTATTTCTCATCATGGTGATGGGTGTACCGAAAGTACGTAACTACTCGTTGCGTTATGTGCTGATTGGTGGCGGATTGTTTGTTGCTTATGAGATTTGTCTCGCGTTAGCACTGGCAATGGCTAACTCGCGCCAACAAGCCATTGAAATGTTGGTGATTAACTATTTATGGCCTGCGTTGACCGTTCTACTGGCGGTGATAACAAGCGGTAAGAAAACCAGTGTTTGGGTGTACCCAAGTATTGCTCTGGCTTTCTTTGGGGTTGCTTGGAGTATCACTGGCGATCAAGGTCTTTCAATGGCCCAAATTGCGGCGAATGTGGCGACTAACCCAGCAACCTATACTATGGCCTTTGTTGGCGCGTTTTTATGGGCAATCTACTGTAATTTAACCAAGCGTATTTCGAACGGGCAGAATGCCATTACGTTGTTCTTCATCATGACGGCGATAACGCTGTGGATTAAGTATGTGTTAAGCAGTGAGACAGGAATGACGCTTAATCTTGAATCAGGTGGGTTGCTACTGATTTCAGGAATCGCCATGGGGAGCGGTTATGCGCTTTGGAATTATGCCATTATTGGTGGAAATATGGTGTTGCTTGCGACGCTCTCTTATTTCACACCAGTTCTCTCAACGGTGATTTCGTCCTTTATTCTTGGACTAGTACTGACCCAGAGTTTCCTACAAGGTGTGGTGATGGTCACTATCGGATCTTTGATGTGCTGGTGGGTGACCAGAGAAAAAGCTCAGCGCGCCGAGTAGGCTTAGCTTTACCAAGAAATCTCAATGGGTGTGCCAGGAGCGACCAGTTTTAGTAATTCGTCCATTTCTTGATTGCTAATAGCAATGCAGCCATCTGTCCAGTCAAAACTTTGCACATAGTTGGCTGGACGAGTTTCTCCATTTTTTAAACCATGAATCTTAATGTTGCCACCTGGGTCTAAGCTCAACGAGCTCGCATAGGCGATATCTCTCGCATTTGGATAACTGATATGGATAGAGCGGTGAAACTCGGAGTCTTCAATGATGAAGTCTAGGTAGTATCGACCTTCAGGTGTGCGTTGATCACCTTCATGAATTTTGTGCCCTTTAGGACGCTTGCCAAGAGCAATACGAAACTCCTTAACGACTTGATTATTGTCGATTAAGTACATCCGTCTTTTCGACTTATCGACCTTAACTAAGTCAACCTCAGCAAATGCTGGAAAGCACAGGCTAACGCCCAGTATGTAAAGCCATTTTGCCAAAAGAATCGTCCTTTTCCTTTCATCTTTTACTAGTGTAAATCACATCGTATAGGCTTGGCATCTCATCATTTCAAACTATTACCCGAAAGTTGGGCTGTAACGAAAATGAAATTTATGGAAACAAGATCATACAAAATGCAGTAGGTATCATAGTTGGATAACTTGGTTGGAGCTATTTGCGAGTCACTTAACAACCGCCTGCAAATATAATTGATTGCCTACCCCTAGCTGATACGTTTTATCCGTATAGCAATAATAATATATTCAGGCTAGGGTTATGCTTCCACGAGTGCTTCTCAAAGATATTTTGTCGGCTAGAAATCAACGGTTTCTGGCTAACTCCTTGTTTCAATATTTGGACGAGTTGGTCGAGCCTGAAAGCATTGGTGTGTTTGCAGAGCGATCTAGTGAATCCGGTCAGAAATTCCTATTTAAACGTGGCATACCAACTACGATTGCCTCCTATCCGGAAACATTTTGGGCATGGGTATCTCAGTTTGATACTTCAGATGGTCTGATTCCTTTAGCCATGAACACTTGTCAGTGGGAATACACCGAGATAATGGACAAAGACAGCTATGTCTTTATGCTCGATAACCATCCAGAAATGCGCACCTATCTCATCATTGAAGGCCTAAAAGTCGAAAGGCTTAATGAACTTAACCAAACGCTTCATTTAGATTCCTTACAAGTCATCGCATCACGTTGGCAATGTGTACGTGCAGAGACTGAAGCCGCCAAAGAGTTTAAGCAACGTGATATCAAAGAAGCGAAGTATTTAGATGTGATTAAGCAGCGAGAGTTGTTTATCGACAACATGAAGCTTGTACAAGAGGTGGCGGTAGAGATTTCCAATCCAGCCAATTTAGATGAACTGTATCGTTTAGCGGTAGAAGTCATCCGGGACAAGTTAGGATTCGACCGAGCGGTGTTTATGCTGCTCGACATCAAAAAGCGTTGCTTTAGTGGCACTTATGGGACGGATGAAGAGGGCAAAACCGTCAGTGAGCATCATACCCAGTATGATCTCCATCAGCTTGAGGAAACCTACATTGATGCCTTACTTGAAGGTAAAGAGAATCTAGTCATCGTAGAGGAAGCGCCTTTATATACGGCGGGAAGTGTCGTGGGGCAAGGTTGGAATGGAATGCTTATCTTACGTGATGGTGATGAAACCATTGGCTGGATTGCGATGGACAACTACATCAACCGTACTCCTATCACTTCCTATCAGCGCCAAATGCTAGAGTCGTTTGGCTCTTTACTCTCACAGATTTACATTCGCAAACGTCAAGAGCAAAACGTACGTATGCTCCATGCCAGCATGGTTGAGCTCTCTCGTTGCATGACAGTGAGTGAAGTTTGTAAGTCGGCGGTGACGTTCGCCATTAATCGTTTAGGAATCGATCGCTTTGCCGTGTTTCTCACAGACAAAGATTGCACTCATATGCAAGGTACTTGGGGAACAGACATTCGCGGTAATATCGTTGATGAATCTTACTACCGGTCTGAAACTGTAGATCGCTCAATTGTCAAAGCGGCTCAAACCAATCCAAATGAAGTGGTATTTGAAGAATCAGTGCCTATTTATCACGATTTTCATATTGTTGGTTTCGGCTGGACTGCGATGACAATGCTAGTCAATAACAGTGGTGAACCTATCGCTTTTATCGCGGCTGACAATCTGATCAAGCGTTCTCCTTTGACTCACCAGTTGCGGGAAGTGATTCGCATGTTCTCTTCCAACTTAACTGAAGTACTGCTGCGAACGCGAGCGCAAGAGGCCATCCACGAGCTTAATGACAACCTTGAGCGAGAGGTAAAAGCGCGAACTAGAGAGTTACAGAAAGCCAATGAGCAGCTCGAAAGGATGGCCAAGCTTGACCCGCTGACGCGACTGGGCAACCGTCGAATGTTGGAGTCATTGCTAGAAGAGATCTGTTTTGAATGCTGTGATAAACCCAATTACTACGGTTTGATCCTTGTCGATATCGACCACTTTGGCCTGTACAACAATCAGTATGGTCATATGCAGGGCGATATTGCTTTGATGCGGATAGGTAGTATCTTGCAAAGTTACGCTCAATCGGAGCGAGAAGTGTTCTGCCGTATTGGTGGAGAGGAGTTTGCGTTATTAGTTTCCAGCCATGAGCCGGAAAAAGTTCACCGCCTGTCAGAGAGCATTCGCGATAGAATTGAGCAAGAAAACATCGCTCATGAGCAAAGTACGGTACACAAGTCACTCACAGTCTCTATCGGTTACTCGGTCATGGAGCTCAATCAAAGCGAGTTTAGCTTCGATAAGCTTTACCATTCGGCAGACCGATCACTGTACGAGGCTAAAAACAAAGGACGTAATCAGGTTGCTGGAACAGTCTCCACACTTGAAAGCATCAGCTAACCTCTTAATGTTCGGAACAACTCAAAGCATACAATCACAGTATATGGTTACTGACTTGCTTGAGAATTATCCATTCTTCCAATCATGAGCGTTCGAGTTAGGTACCTTGTAATACCATTTGTGTTTCATTTTTTTAATTGGTTTGATGTGAATCATTCTCAAAGCTTATAGTATCGTGCTCACTGATAAATAACTACACCTTTCCATTTCTATCCTTCATTTCTTATATTTTTTCGATATTAAACCCTCCAATTTCCGTGGAAAATGCGGCCAAATTCTGTTTTTGGACATTGTTTAGTGTGATTTTTAGAGTTTTAACGCTAATAATTTGTCGGGTTTATCGTTTGCTTTTTTCGATGATTATTTTAATAAAACACCGTTTTTTAGTTTGACAAAGATTTAAATGTCTCTATAGTGCGACATCGAACTAAGGCGAGGGAACGCTAACTATTGATAACTTTTATTTAATACTTAGAAGGTAATGAAAATGAAAAAGGTTCTTTCTGTAGCAGCAGTAGCACTAGCTCTTTCAGCAACAGCAGTACAAGCTCATGAAGGTCTGTACGTTGGCGGTAACTTCCAAATGGGTAACTTCGACTTAAAGGTGCCTAGTGCCGCACCACAAGACTTCCAAAATATGGTTGGTGGAAAGTATTCAGCAGCTACGCTGAATCTTGTTGCGGGATATGATTTTAACCAGTATTTCGCAGTAGAAGGTCGTTTAGGTATTCCTTCTTCATCTGAAACAACAACACAAGGTTACAAAGGTGGGGTACTAGAAATTGAAGGTAAACCGCAAACTTCATATGCAGTATTTGGTAAAGGTACTCTTCCGATTACAGATATGTTTAGTGTGTACGCTCTTGCAGGTGTTGGTTCTTCTCCATACAAAGTAGATGTTACGGCTACGTACCAGACTCAATCTGACAAGGCTGAAAACAAATTTGATGATGTTAGCCTACAATACGCAGCAGGTGTAGAAGTGAACTTCACTCCACAAATCGCCATGACAGCAGAGTACGGTATGTACGGCTACGGCAAGAAGAAAATTGAAGATCAAGAATTCAAATACGACACGACTGCTTTTAATATCGGTCTAAAATACAAGTTCTAATTTAGCTTGCTGAAAAATATTTGTCTTTAATAGAAAGCCGCTTGGTTAAGCGGCTTTTTTACGTTTGAATCAATTATAAAGGTGGCAGCTGGTCTTTATGTCGACTTGAACCAGTTCGTTTTTTTGCTTGTTTTATCAGCGCGATAAGCTCGCTTGATTGCCAGTTTTGACTAGAGTTTGAGTATTGACTTTGGTTCATCTCAGCGACTTGTTTATCTATCTTCTGCTTAAGATCAGAGCTGATAAAGGAGTGCTCATCTAACCAAGTTCTCACTAAAAAGCTGGCTTTGACTTTGTCATCTGCTTTTAGAGCGTTAATAAGCCTATCTGCTGTAGTGCTTGTTTGCGGCACTTGAGTATTAATTTGAGGTGACTTTTGACGCTTTCTAAGTAAAAGCACAAAAGTCGCTAACCACAAAACAGCAAAAGTCGCAGTGAGATAAGGCCAGTAACCGGCATCATAAAGCGTAAGGGTTTTGGTTGTTGGTTGAGGCGTAGCAGGTGAACTGATTGGCTCATTATTCAGTGCAGAAGCCGGGGCGACATCAAGACTTAATCCGCTCAAAACGGACTCTTGGGCAGAACTGTCGTTGCTGTTCCACCAGTTTAGCTTGATATCGTTAAGCTTAACCTCACCTTCTTGCTCGGCGATAATAACTTGCTTGATGGTCATGCGTGTAACGCCATTCGATAATTCACTGAACTTTGGCTTCTCTTGATACACCCTAACAGAGCGTGGGTAATTCACCTTAATTTCAGGAAAACGCTCAGCGGCTAGACCTTGAATATCAAGGTTTATTTCACGAGTGATGGACTCTCCAACGCGAGTTGAGTACTTGGTAAAAGGATCAATTTGATCGCCATTTGAATCTTGCCATTGCTGCGACAGTGAAAGTGATGCTGCAGGAAGCCATTTACCTTTGTAATCAGCGGGGATTGGCTTTACCTTAATTGTGAACTGTTTGGCAGGGGTATTGGCGGATACCAGTTTAGTGGTCCCAGTGCGGTCGTCGCCATAAACTACGCTGCCTTTAAATCCGATTCCACTCAACGTGAACTCTCCGGCAGCATCGGCAGTGACGCGATAACTTTGATCCAATACCGTCACTTCAACGCCGTCTAGCACACTTTGGTACTGTTTTGGCTCGCCTAGCGCTACAAGCGAAATCCCTTGTGCCTTTGGCGGAATAACACTTGGATTCTGTAGACGACGAGGATCCGCTTTAACGATTAATCTCGTTGTCAGTGTCGCGCTTTCATTTGGGTAGAGCTGAGACTTGCTCAACTGGCTTTGTACCTCAATCAAGTCGCTAATTTTGGGCTCGTTACTATCTACAGATACTTGGATTTCAATTGGTTTTGAAGATGCGCCATCTAGAGTGAAAGCGGGGATAGTTGCAACACCGAGACGCTGGGGCGCGAGCGTTATGTTCCATTCACTTCGAGTAGAACGATCGCCGTTAATGATATTAACTGAACTACCAAAACTCGGGCGACCTAGATAAAAATCTTGCTCAAGCGAGCTAAAATCTAGCGCGTCCGATGACACCTTTTTATCCACCACAATGCGAAGTTGAAACACTTCATTCTTGACCACTTTGTTTTTACTTACCGTGGCCAACACGTTAGTTGCCAAAGCCAGCGGGCTGACTAAAGTGACTAGCAGAGCAAATAGGGCAACAGTCAGTCTATTTTGCTTGTTCATTACCATTTCTTACCTGTATCTTGTGGAGGCTGTTTTTGTTGAGCTTGAAGAATCATTTGCGCGCGCAATAGGCGGCTTGGATCGCGTGCGCTTTCTACTTGCTGTAGTTTTCTAAGCTCAGGTTCAATAGGTTGCTGATTGTCATCGGTTGATGTTAAAGCGGATGACTCAGGCTGCTGCGATTGCGATTCATCACTAAACTGCTCATTCAGACTCGATGAGTCGCTCTTATGTTCCGATTTCTGCTCAGAGTCTTTAGACCGCTCATCTGAACCTTGCTTAGAGGGTTTGTTTTGTTCGGACTCCTTTCCCTCATTAGATTGCTGCTTCGCCTCGGATTGCGCATCATCCGAACTGTCATCACTTGATTGAGCGTTTTCTTGATTGGAAGATTGTGACTGCTGAGAGTCATTTTTTTGTTGACTCTGATTGTCGCTCGAATCACCTTGTTGCTGTTGCTGTTGCTGTTGCTGTTGCTGTTGCTGTTGCTGTTGCTGTTGCTGTTGCTGTTGCTGTTGCTGTTGCTGTTGCTGTTGCTGTTGCTGTTGCTGTTGCTGCGCTTGGCGCACGACATCAAGATTGTGCTTAGCGTCTTGGTTGTTCGGGTCTTGTTGAAGAATCGATTGGTAGAGCTCAACAGCTTTCTCAAACTGGCGGTTTTGTGCATAGGCATTTGCCAAGTTATAGCGTCCTTCCGCACTTGTCGTCTCTTTTAAAGACTCAATAGCACCTGCAAAATCTTGTGCTTGGTACTTTGCTATCCCTTTCCAATCTGGTTGACTAAATAGCTCAGCAGCCTTGCCGTACTCTTTGTTCTGAAAATACTGCATAGCTTGTTGGTCATCATTAAGCCAAGGGTTTGCCATAACAGGCTTAGGAGACAGGAATGGCATTAACAATAATGTTGCACTAAAAAATAGCCCTTTGCGGAACATCAATAGAGCGGGAACAATCAGCAGAGGTAAAAGCCAATACCCTTGGTTGACTTGGTCAGTAATCGTTTGTTCTTTGCTTACGCTGCCTGTTGAGTCGATGTGCGATGTGATTTGCGAGATCTTCTCAACATCTTGATTGGTAATTTGAATTGGAACGAAATAACCATTGGTCGAGTTGGCAAGCGCTCTCATATTGTCAAAGTTAGAATTTGCCACTACCGGCTGACCATTGTCTTTCGTCATCAATGTACCGTCTTCAAGTTTGATAGGAGCGCCCGCGCGCGAGCCGATACCTAGAACAACCAAGCGCCAAGAAGAGTTTTGTAGCAGGTTTTCCACTTCGCTGCGTTCTTTGTCGTCGATGTCATCCGCAACGAGAACAATATCGCCTTTGGCTAGGCCAATATTGGTCATCATCTCAATCGCAAGTTTTACTCCCGATGCAGCATTCGCACCGGGGTAGGGCATAAGTTCAGGTGCAAGGTTCGGGATCAGGTTTGCGATAGTTTTTGAGTCGCTAGTCATAGGGCTAATGCGATAAGCGTCACCTGCATAGGCGACCAATCCAGTGCTGCCTTCCTGCCAACTGGCAAGTAGGTCAGATACTTTATATCTTGCTTGGGTTAGTCGATTTGGCTTAATGTCTGTCGCATACATCGACATCGACATATCCATCACGACAACGCGAGCCGTCGTGTTAGCAAAACTTGGTCGTTCTTGCTTACTAAAACTTGGTCCTGCGAGTGCAACAATGGCAATAAATCCACTGATGGCAATAGTGTTTAGCGTCAGTCTGCTTACATGTTTAGCTTGGATGCCTATCGCTTTGGCTAAGTGCGGAGCAATAAGAGTTTGCGAACGATTTCGTTTAAACAGCCAGACAACAATGCCTATCCAAGGCACTAGAGCGAGCAACCACATAGGGTAGAGGAAAAGAAAGCTAGACATGATTCCTCCTGATGATGAGTAGTAGAGAAAAGGCCAACAGGGCTATGGTCAGGGGCAGACTAAACCACTCCGTTTGCGGTCGCCAAGTTTGAGTTGCAGTAGTGACTGGTTCTAGGTGGTTTATCGTGTCGTAGATGGTTGCCAACTCTTCTGCATTGCGAGCTCGGAAGTATTGGCCTCCGGTGATGTTGGCAATTTCCTTGAGGGTTTTCTCATCAAGGTCTTGGGCCGTGTTTACTTTACGAGTCATAAAGAACTCTTTGACCATCATCTCTCCAGCTCCAACGCCTATGGTGTAGATAGTCGCGTTATATTTTTTAGCAATTTGTGCGGCTTCAATGGGGTCAAGTACACCCGATGTGTTGCTACCATCGCTGAGCAAAACCATCACTCTTTGCGGGGCATCGCTGTCGATAAACGTTTTTGTTGCTAATCCGATACCTTCGCCAATCGCAGTTTTGTCGCCGATAAGTCTTAATACTAACGAGTTTACCTGCTCAGAAATGGTATTACGGTCAAGCGTTAAAGGGGTTTGTAGGTATGCATGGTCAGCAAAGAGCACCACGCCAAGTCGGTCTCCCTTGCGCTGCTTGGCAAACTCACTCACTACATGTTTAACCGCGCTTAGGCGGTCAATATAGTCGCCTTGACCATCTTTCATATCCTTTTGACTCATAGAGTATGAAAGATCAAGTACCAGCATAAGATCTCTGTGCTTTGGCGATGTCGTAACGGGTTCACCGTACCATACAGGTCGCGCGAATGCCGTAACAAGAGTAAGCCATACCAAACAAGTGAGCAGCTTAGGCAAGCGATTGTTTGGGACAGTATTGCTTGCTGACGCTGGTAGATAGGGCAGTTGGATTGGTGCTGTTGATTTCGTCGCTGGCACCAAAAAGTAAATCAATAGTGGTAATGGCAAGAGCAAAAATGCCCACCACCAGACGAAGCTAATATTAGCCACGTGAGTGACCCCTTCTTTTCTTCGGTGGTAATGCTTGGCTTACCCATTCACTGCAATCCAGTATCAACTCTGCAGAATTTGCAATAGGTTGCTTGCTATACAATGCTTGCTGCCAGGCTTCATAGTTGTCGCTGAAACGCGGAGTGGCCAATTGGCTGTCGAGAAACAGATACCAATCTTTCCCAGTTAACTGGGCAATCTCTTCTCGAGGGAAGTAACACAGTGCGGCTTGTCTAACCAACTCAATTGCTTCAGATGGTTTTTGATCTTGAGCGAGCAGACGTAAGGCAGTCTTCTTAGGCGCTAGGCGTTTTTTGTTCCATCTAATTATCAACCAAGTTGCTAAGGTTAGCGTTAGCATGCCACCAATCAGAGCCCACCATCCCCAAGCGAGTGGTAACCACGCTGGTGGCTCCGGTAAATGCATAGGGTTTAAAGGTAAAAGTGATGTTTGAGTCTCAGAGCTCATAGTTAAAATCCATGTAATTGTTGAGTCAAAGCAGCATCGCTAGAGAGCGAAGAGAAACTGATGCCCATCCTTAGGGCCATGTGTTGTAGTTGAGTCTGCTGCTGTTCGAACGCCTGTTCTATGCCGAGGCGTGTCTTGTTAGAAGAAAAATCAAGCCAGCGAGTTTGTTGCTTATTGGAGACTTGCTCAGTGCCACGATAAGCGGTTTGCCCTCGTTCTAGCGGGTCATAAATCTGAATCATTCGAACGCGATTGTGCTGGCTTAGGCGGCTAAGTTTGGACTCATGAGTTTGGGTGAATCGAGAAAAATCGCTCAAGAGTATGATCTCGCTACCTTTAGGGCAAACACGCGCGAGCGATTGCAAGGCATGACTCACATCATAATCTGACTCTTTTTTTACAGATAACCGTTGTTGATGCAAATTCACCAGAGACTGAGTTAAAGCCAGCGCCCCTTTATTTCGCGACGTTGGTTTGAGCTCAATGAGTTGGTGCCCCGTATCGATCACCGCGCCAATCCTGTCTTGCTGAGCGACACTAAGCCAAGCGATCAAACTTGCCATATGAGCCATCTGCACAGACTTCAGCATTAAGGTAGAACCAAATAACATAGAGGCGGATAAGTCGAGATAGAGCATGATTGGCTTTTCACGCTCTTCAGAAAACAGCTTAGTATGCGGCTTTCCGGTACGAGCAGTGACGCGCCAATCGATAGCACGAATATCGTCGCCTGCTTGATATTGACGCACCTCGCTAAAATCCATACCGCGGCCTAGCTGTCTGCTTTGGTGTTGACCAAGCATCTGTGACCATAAACTCTTGGCAGGTGGGAGCCATTTAACACATTGCTGCTTGTAGTAAAGCAACTCATCCAGTGTTAGGTCTACGCCATCGCTATAGGGAGGCAAAGCATTTTGCATATCCACGAGCCTAAGCACTACCAACGAGCGAGAGTAACTTATTGATGACTTGATTCGGGTGAATACCTTCCGCTTGCGCTTGATAGCTGAGTAACAGCCTATGACGCAAAACGGGAAACGCCATAGCTTGTACATCTTCAGGTGAGACAAAGTCTCGACCGTTTAACCAAGCGTGAGCGCGAGCGCAGCGGTCGAGAGCAATCGTTGCGCGTGGGCTGACTCCCATCTCAAGCCACTGATTCAATGAATCATCGTACTGGCTCGGGTTTCGGGTTGCCATAACCAAACGAATGATATATTGCTCGATCGATTCTGCCATATGAATGTCTAGCACCGATTGGCGGGCTGCAAAGATGTCGGCTTGAGAAAGGGTTGGAGGTGTAATGCCCAAATCGCCTTTCGCTTCACCTCTATTCAGGCGCAGAATCTCTAACTCACTCTCGGCGTCAGGGTAGCTTACATCTAGGTGGATTAAGAATCTGTCTAATTGAGCTTCTGGTAGAGGGTAAGTACCTTCTTGCTCTATTGGGTTTTGTGTCGCCATAACCAAAAACAGCTCTGGAAGTTTGTAGGTATTGCGACCGGCTGTAATTTGTTTCTCAGCCATTGCTTCAAGCATGGCCGCTTGAACTTTTGCAGGAGCACGGTTGATCTCATCAGCTAAGACCAATGAGTTAAAAATAGGCCCGGATTGAAAGGTAAACTCGCCAGTTTCTGGGCGAAAGATGTCGGTTCCGGTCAGATCTGCTGGAAGTAGGTCGGGTGTAAACTGGATTCGATGGAAATCGCCTTCGATGCAATCTGCTAAGGATTTAACCGCGCGCGTTTTTGCTAATCCAGGAGGACCTTCGACTAAAATATGACCGTCAGCGAGCAATGCAACAAGCAGTTGGTTCACCAGTTCGCTCTGACCAATGATTTGGCTATTTAGGTATTCGCGCAATTGTTGTAGAGCGTGTGAATTCATGATCTTGTTTCTCCTCATTTTTTCACTTAGTAGCTCGCGAGATTAAAAAGTTCCACTGGAGATAAAGGTAATTTATCTGGTTGATGAAAATGCCATCAACGTAGTTTGATTGAACTTAAACAAATTCCTTAATTTCAGTTAGTTAAAATATGGGGACGAAATTCTCAAATCCAACTTTTCAATATTGAAATCTTACCTCGCATGAACTGTTTTTAGAGGGTGAATAAAAACTATTCATCTGGTGATTAATTCGTAAAGAAAATTGTCAATTAGCCGATATACTAAGCTAATTGGAGTCATAGCTCTTTTCGTAAGCGCTTTGCCAATCTATCAATAAACAATTGCTTTTTAAGGCAGGTATAATGAAATTGAACTCAATTAGCATAAAACAGAAAGTGGTCGCAGGGATCACCTTCGCTGTTTTAGCATCGACCATTATTGTTGGAGTGATGGCTCAGCGCCAAGCTCGCGAAGTACTTGAGCACCGACTGATTGATATTGAGCTGCCTTCAATGCTCGAACAGATCAGTAGCCAGATTGATAACGAGGTTAGCCAACTATTACTGGCCGCTAAGCAACTTGCCAACAATGAGTTTATTAAAGAAGCGATAAACACCACAAATATCGCTCCTGAAGACGAAGCTCGTTTGATTAAGCAACTGAACAATGTGCGTTCCCAATATGACCTAAACGACGCGTCGGTCGCCAATAGAGATACTGCTTACTATTGGAACCAGAATGGATTCTTACGTCAGTTGAATCAACAGCAAGATGGTTGGTTCTTTGGCTTTACGCAATCAGGCAATGAGACTTCGGTCAGTATTTTCCAAGAGGCAAATGGTGATGTGAAAATGTTCACGAACTACCAAGTGTTAAATGGTATGTCGATGTCTGGTTTGTCTAAGTCTATGGACGACATGGTTGGACTCTTGAACGGCTTTAAGATTGAAGATACTGGATTTGTATTTCTATCTGACGCTCAAGGAACTGTGCAGATTCATCGTGACAGTAGTAAATCAAAATCGACGTTAGCAAAACTTTTTGGTGGTGAATCATCAACGCTATTGGGTAAATCAAGCTTTAACCTGATTAGTACCGACTATGAGGGGCAAAACGTGTTTGTTGCTAGTACCTATGTCCCTTCTATGGATTGGTTTGTGGTTGGCGTTGTCCCAGTCGATGAGGTCTTTGCTGATCTGAATGCTGTTGCAAAGCAAATGATGTTTACCACCATCATCGTTGCCGGTCTTTTCATCTTCATGGGTATCTTCCTCGCGAATAGCATTGCACGCCCTATCCGAGAGATCGCATCACGATTTGCAGACTTAGGTAAAGGTGATGGTGACTTGTCACAACGCATTGAAATAAAAGGCACAGATGAAATTGGTCAGCTTTCAGAAGGCTTTAATGGCTTTATTGAGAAAATTCATGATTCGATGAAAGAAGTCGCCTCGACAAGTAATGCCCTTCAATCTGCTGCGGATGGTGTATCGAGCAAAGCGAATACCACCCATGACAACAGTCAGATTCAGCGTGACCAAACTATCCAAGTAGTAACGGCTATCAACGAAATGGGTGCAACGATCAGTGAGATCGCGAGCAACGCTGCGACAGCTGCCGAGACAGCAAACCAAGCATCAGATAATACTGAAGTGGGTCAAAATGTCGTGAATCAAGCTAAAGATGCGATTAGCCGTCTTGCGCTTGATATCGAGAATACAGGCCAAGTTGTCGAGCAGTTAGCTTCAACAACTCAAGAGATTGGTTCTATCTTGGATGTTATTCGTGATATCTCAGAGCAAACTAACTTACTGGCACTGAATGCTGCGATTGAGGCTGCGCGAGCGGGTGAACAAGGCCGCGGATTTGCAGTGGTGGCGGATGAAGTTCGTAACCTAGCGAGCCGTACCGCAGACTCGACTGAAGAAATTCAGAAGATGATCAATCAATTGCAGAGTGATGCGAAAGATGCGGTAACCGCTATGGAAGCAGGTAAGAGTGTCACGAGCGAAGGTGTTTCAGCTTCAGATGAGGCGGTAGAGGTTCTGGTTAATATCTCAGAGCGTATTCACGACATCTCAGATCGTAATACTCAAGTTGCTACCGCGACGGAAGAACAGTCAACCGTGGTTCATACCATCAATCAGAATATTGAAGAGATCAATGCGATCAATGAAGTCACCACGGGTACAGCAGAAGAGCTAGCAGCAGCAAGTGCAGAGCTTAAAGAACTGTCTGCTCGTCTAGATACTATGGTAGGTAGCTTCAAGCTATAGCCTCTTCAGAAACTGGCATTACTGGGTCTAAGTCGGTAAACTTAGACCCAGTTTTTATTTATAGGGTAAGTGAAGTCATGAGTGATTTCGAAAAAGAGCTAGAGCAGATGTCACAAGAGATGGGCAGTGAGCCTGAAGTGGCACTACCATCGTTAGACGAGCAAAAAGCCATTGCTGCGGAGCTGAAAAAGCTTGAAGCGGAAGGCAAGCTAACACCAGAAGTACTTGAAGAGTACTTTGGTAAGTTTTACGCAAAAACAGACACGCCAATTCACTAAGACGAAAGGTCTTAAGCGTATTTATTCCAATCTCCTAAGTCGCCTCAGGCGGCTTTTTTGTTGCCTATCATTAAAAGGGTTAATCATGTTCATCTTCGTTCGTTTACTAAAGCTCGCTATTATCTGCGCGGTGTTTTTTACCATCTATGATTTTATCGCGTTTGGCGAGATCACATGGGTTGAACGTTTACTGGGAACGCTTGGCCTTTAATGGATAAAGTGACTCATTACGCTGAGCGAGATTAGGGCCGGTATGACCCTAACACGAGCGAAAGTGGTGGCTAAAATTGGCGCGGAGCGAAATCGGTTTTAGTTTGAGATTCTTGCTGGGATTGCATCTCTCTTTTAGCGGCAATAACGCGGTTTTTACCAATCATCACTTTAATTTGATACCAGGTTTCAAGGCACAGCGCCCAACCAGGGCTTGACCACCAGGTCTTGTGATAGAGTTTCTTCGTCGCTGCGATAGCATCCGGAGAGCGGTTAGCACATTCTAATGCAAGCTTATAGGCCTCATCATAAGGCTGATCTGAGATTTTCGTGACCAGACCATACTGTTGTGCCGTGTTCACATCAATTTCTTTTGCTGTCATCGCCAATTCTAAAGTGTGGTCTTGGCGCATCAACTCACGAAATGCTAGTGCACCACCCATATCGGGAATTAGTCCCCATTTTCCTTCGAGAATCGAAAACTTTGTCTTTGGGTGGGCAATTCTAAAATCTCCACCGCTAGCTAACTGTAAGCCGCCACCCCAACAGCGACCGTGGAGAGCAAAGATGACGGGGCAGGGGATGTCGCGCCAACCGACAGAGAAATACTGAGCATTATTTGCACGGGTTGGCCACCACTTAAACAACAGTTTGATAGCGCCTTTTTTATCGTGCATCAATGATTTAACGTCAAGCCCTGAGCAAAAATCGTTACCATTGGCTTTTACAATGACCGCCCTAATGTCTCTATTGCTTTTGAGCTGTTTAATGGTGCGCTTTACAGCGTTAAACATCTCCATATCAATCGCATTCATTTTATCGCTACGGTTAAGTGAAACAGTGGCAATCTTATTGTTATCTATGTCGCAGGTAACTCTCGGTTGGTCTGACATTGAACTCGCTCCTTGCTGGTCATACCAGTAATGTAGCTAGAATGTTAATGATATAAAAACGAATGGAGTCGGTTTTGGGCTTCAGGCTAGGTTTTTTATGAATATTGTCGGTGGTTTTCACTTGTACCAAGCAATACGAGCAATCGAAATCTTCATTTAATGTACTCGGTTTATGGCGTCTAAGAGCTAACTTTAGTTCTTGCTATGGTTTAGACTAAAGTATTGATTACGGTAATAAAGGTAAGTGAATGGATTTAGCGAGTAGATTGAACCTTCTTTTGGAAATATCGAGAACAGGCTCATTCGCTAAAGCAGCCGAAAAACTCAATGTTGATCGCTCGGTATTGTCAAAGCAAATCAAGCAGCTTGAAGATCACTTAGGTGTAAAACTGATAAACCGCACTACACGTTCGATGTCACTGACAAGTGTGGGTAAAAGGGTGGTCGAGCAAGCGGAAAAAGTCAGCCAAGCTTTAGAAGAAACCGTAGACATAACCCATTCATATCACAGTGAACCATCTGGGCATTTGCGGGTTTCAAGCTCCGTTTTGTTTGGTCGAGCCTATTTGCAAAAAGTTGTCGAGTGTTTTTTACAACGATTCCCGAAAGCAACCGTTGAGTTACTGCTTAGTGATGAGCTGGTGGATGTGGTCAGCGAAGGATTCGATCTTGTTTTTCGAATTGGCCCAATGAGAGACTCTTCGATGATTGCGCGCCATCTCACCGAGAACAAGTCCGCAATCATTGCATCTAAAGAGTTTGTTGAAAAATACGGGATGCCTGAAACGCCTGAAGAGCTCGCTGAGTTGCCTGGTGTGATTTATGCGAACAAACACTTTGTTGTCGATAAACTGCAGTTTGTCGATCGTGAGTCGGGACAAACGTCTGTTTATCCGATCAAGTATAGTTATCGGGTCAATGAGGCGGATTTGATACTTGCCAGTGTGAAAGCATCAATAGGATATGCTCAAATCGCTCAATTTATGCTGGCTGAAGACATGGAAGAGCAAGGTATCGTTCAACTGCTACCCGATTATACCTTGGCGTCATTTGGTGATATTCACGCAATTTATACGCATAGGAAACAGTCAATATTGGCGACATCATTTATTGAAATTACGCGAGAGGTGATTGGGACACCACCTGTATGGGAGCGTAATTTTAAATCTTGATTTGAATAAAGCAAAAGCCCGATTGAGCGTCGGGCTTTTTGACATCCATGTTTTTTTACTTAGAACGATGTTAAGTAACGTTGTTCACGTACTGCGACACCATTCTCGTCTTCAATCTCGAATGTGAATGAACGGCCATGGTCAAGTAAGTTTGCTGCCATAAACGTACCTTTCTCACCTGTGGTGAAGTATTGGGTACCGTTGCCTTTCACTTTCACTTTTACATCGCTAACGGGAGAGCCATTTTCCAGAACAGTTACGACTGCTTGGTTTTCGAATGTTTTGATTCGGATAGACTGATCTTTTGCTGGCATTGCTGAAGCCATTGTAGATGTTAATGCCGCAATAATTAGAGTTGTGATAGCTGTTTTCATAATCTTATTCCTCTGAATGCTTTTATTATGTTTTTATTAAGAACCGCTGTTCTTGGTACGGGAGAGATTATGCTTAAATTTATAAATGTGATAAACATCACAAATGTCATTTCACTGTTGCCAAAATGTCTATAATGATTGGGCTGACGAAAAGCCCCCCGAACTCTGTCGAGGGGTTTTAATTTTCTAATTTATGTAGGGTGAGGTGAGGGACATCTGCAAAGTTGCACTTAGAAATTAGTTTCTCGCATCATAAGCTTTGCGGGCGCTTTCGATCTCTTGTCTGTGGTCATCGGCCCAAGAAACTAACTGATACAGTGGCTTAACTAGCTCTCGCCCCATACTTGTTAAGCTATATTCTACTTTTACCGGAACTTCAGGATAGACCGTTCTATTCACGTAACCCTCGCGTTCTAAATCTCTTAACGTTTGAGTTAGCATCCTTTGGGATATGCCCTCAATCCGTGATTTCAATGAGTTGAACCTATCTTCTCCATCTACTAGGGAAAATAGGATGAGTAGTGACCATTTGTCACCAATTTGCGACACCACGTTACGAACAGCACACTCCTCATTGTTGTAGAAAATTCTTCTTTCTGGCTTAGCTTTAAGTGACATCTTGCTGCTCCTTTTTATTCCCAGAACTTGTCATAGGTTATCAAAATGTGCCTAGGGTAGCTTTTGGTACCTTCTTGTTGTGTAGGTTACTATTAATTACTATGGTTATCAATGTATACCTATTTGAGATGACTTCAACAGGAGTGAACTATGTTAAAGGCAATGACAACAACGATTCTTTTGCTATTAAGTACAACCGCTTACGCACAATCAACAGATAAGATAACGATCGATTTACAAAAACTGCAAAAGCCAAACTGGACAGCACAAGAGCGCGCAAATGCTGAGCTGATTACTGATTTTGTGCAAAATTTAATGAACAACCATAATTTTGATTATGTTCTTGAACATTACAACGATAGCGCTTACGTACAACACAATCGCAACCTACCTGACAAAGTGACTGGGTTGGTGGGTTTCTTACAAGAGTTTGTAGAAGAGTATCCAGACTATACGTATGACGTTAAGCACATCTATGTCGATGGCGATTATGTCATCTTCCATTCGCATGCCACACTTGACAAAGAAGATCGAGGTAACGACCAGAAAGGAATGAACATCATTGATAAATGGCGTGTTGAAGATGGTCGAATTGTAGAGCACTGGGACTCCATTCAAGCTCTGGATTTTTCAATGAGAGTGTACTCATTAATTAGTGGTGGGGATATCCAAAACTCAAATGGTGTTTTTTAATTAAGTAATCAAAGTAAACCAATAGGGGCATTGTTGGCCCCTTTTGTATACGTTTCTTAAATCGTCTTTTAACCAAAGTCGAGTGTCATTATAAATCGAGGCTTGTCTGCATCAATGGTAGGAGAGCGGTGGACTAACCCTGTCTCTTCATTGCCTTCCCAGCGACCGCCTTTAAGTAAAGCGACGTCGCCGCGATGCAGTTGTTGAACATCGGATTCGTGTTGATACAGACCGGAAAGAGAATCTGATAGGCCATTACTACCACGGCCCAGCTTTGAACGATCTAAACTCGGGTTAGCTAGCCACTCAGTTGCTGCACCATGATAGGTGGTCACAAGGCGACAAGGGACCTGGTCTACATGGAATCGCGGACACATGGCTCCGCCTAATGTGGCAAATCGCAATCCTACTTCATCCAACTCAAACAGGTAGCAGAACATATCAACAAGCTGAGCCATATCTTCCAGAAGGGCTTTTGGCGCTTCACCATTAGTCGCGTAGTCAAGAACCTCAAATGCATTTGCAGGGGAAACAGTCAAAGATTTACTAATGGTTGGATTCGCGGTCATATATTGGCTGACGGCGTTGGCAAAGCCTTGGTCGAAACGTCGTTGCCAGACGGCTATATTGACTCTGTCTTGGTAGATATCACTCAGTACAGCGGCTTGCTTGCCCAAGCTAACGCATGGAGTCTCAAATTCCGTTGTTTTTCTTAAGGTAGGCTTAGCTATAACCGCATCCATTGAAAAGTACTCCCGATATTATTGATAGCGCTGCGATTAAGATTCACAGCAAGTAAAATAATTACTTATTTTTCGAATGTTATAACATAACAATTGTTGCGGTTAAACTTAATAGCGCCGAAAAGGGGAGCGATAATAATCGCGTATGGCTTTGTCACATCAGTTTTAAGTGCTCGTGTTGGAGATGAATTTCCATCATGAGATTTGATTATGAATTTTTCTCATAATGTATTTGAAGTAAAACCATTGTTCTTAAAATGTGAATCAACGTTATAAAGGAACCTACTCTTATATCTAGACAGAATTAAGCCATTTAATCGCAGGGTTGTTGAAGGCCAAAGTTAACGGCTGACTAGAAAAATCAAAAATAAAATGTAGAGAGTAGGGAATAAATCAGCTTTCATCTAAGGAAATAGGATACAGAACGTTATGAGCAAAGAATTCACATTTAGCATCAAGAGCCTCAGCCTTGATGAGAACTACAGCCCGTCGGACAGCACACGTATTACTACTAACTTCGCTAACTTAGCGAGAGGTGAGAGTCGTCAACAGAACCTGCGTAATGCGCTTAATATGATTGATAATAATTTCAATGCCCTCGCGCATTGGGATAACCCTAATGGCGACCGCTACTCCGTTGAGCTTGAAATCGTTTCGGTAGATATGGATATAGAAGCTGGCGCTGAAAGCTTTCCTTCGATTGAAGTTTTAAAGACGTACATTGTCGATCATAAAACGAATGAGCGTATTGAAGGCATTGTCGGTAACAACTTTTCTTCTTATGTTCGTGATTACGACTTTAGCGTTTTGCTCCTTGATCACAACAAAGATAAGCCTCAATTCACCATCCCAGAAGGTTTTGGTGATCTGCATGGCAAACTATTCAAGCATTTTGTTAATTCATCAACCTACAAGCAGAACTTCAAAAAACGCCCAGTTATCTGTTTAAGCGTATCGGATAACAAGACTTATCATCGCACTGAAAACCAACACCCAGTGCTAGGTTATGAATATGAGCCAAATGAGTCTTCACTGACAGAACAGTACTTCCAGAAAATGGGTCTACAAGTTCGTTACTTCATGCCGCCAAACAGTGTTGCTCCTTTTGCGTTCTACTTCTTTGGTGATCTGCTCAACGATTACACCAATTTAGAATTGATCAGCACGATCAGCACAATGGAAACGTTCCAAAAGATCTATCGTCCAGAGATCTACAACGCGAATGCTGTTGCGGGTAAATCGTACCAACCAAGCTTGAAAAACAGCGATCACTCTGTAACACAAATTGTGTATGACCGCGAAGAACGTAGTCGATTGGCAATAGAGCAAGGTAAATTTGCTCAAGAGCATTTCATCAAGCCATACCAAACTGTGCTAGAGCAATGGTCTGCTAGCTACGCTTAATAATAATGAGAAGAAATAAAAGCATGAAAACACTATTACCGACTTCTACGGCAGGAAGCCTGCCAAAACCTTCATGGTTAGCACAGCCAGAAACGCTTTGGTCACCTTGGAAGCTGCAAGGTGAAGAACTAACAGATGGTAAACAAGATGCGCTTCGTTTGTCTTTGCAAGAACAGCAACATGCGGGTGTTGATATAGTCAGCGATGGTGAACAAACTCGCCAACACTTCGTTACGACATTTATCGAGCACTTAAGTGGCGTTGACTTCGAAAATCGCCAAACGGTAAAGATTCGTGATCGCTACGATGCCAGCGTACCAACAGTTGTAGGGCCTGTGAGTCGTCAAAAGCCTGTATTTGTTGAAGACGCTAAGTTTTTGCGTCAGCAGACAGATAAGCCGATCAAGTGGGCGTTACCAGGTCCAATGACGATGATCGATACGCTTTATGATGATCATTACAAGAGTCGTGAAAAGCTCGCGTGGGAATTTGCCAAAATACTCAATCAAGAAGCGAAAGAGTTAGAGGCTGCTGGTGTCGATATCATCCAATTTGATGAGCCAGCATTTAACGTCTTCTTTGATGATGTGAATGATTGGGGCATCGCGTGTCTAGAAAGAGCCATTGAAGGACTAAAATGTGAAACGGCGGTTCACATCTGTTACGGCTACGGCATTAAAGCAAATACAGATTGGAAGAAGACGTTGGGCACCGAATGGCGACAGTATGAAGAAGTGTTTCCAAAGCTGCAGAAGTCTAACATTGATATCATTTCGTTAGAGTGTCATAACTCTCGCGTGCCGATTGAGCTGCTCGAGCTTATTCGCGGCAAAAAGGTCATGGTTGGGGCGATTGACGTTGCGACAGATAGCATTGAAACGGCTGAAGAAGTCGCAGAGACACTTCGTGAAGCTCTAAAGTATGTTGATGCAGATAAGCTTTATCCTTGTACCAACTGCGGCATGGCGCCATTGTCGCGTGAAGTTGCTCGCGATAAATTGAACGCATTAAGTGCCGGGGCGGAGCTTGTACGAAAAGAGCTGTCAGCTTAGCTCACAAGGTAATTAATTGAATAGGTGCCTGAGTATCGTTAAGACTTCCATTTATGGTTCAACGATACTTGGGCATCGTATGAATTTTCGCTGAGAACAACTCTATTCCTTCCCTGATTTTTGGCATCGTACAGTGCTCTATCGGCGCGTTCTATTAACCGCTCCCAATGCTCGTTGGTTAATAACTCACTGACCCCAAAGCTTGCGGTACAGAACTCGCGGTTACTGGGTAACATCGTTGTTCGTTCAATAACGTTTCGAAGCTTTTCAGCGACAACTTTGGCTTGGTTTTTGTTGGTTTCTGGAAGTAATACTAAAAACTCCTCTCCACCATAGCGAAATGAAAAGTCATTCTTTCGTGTTTCTATTCTAAGTATTCTGCCTATTGTTCTTAGAACATGGTCTCCCGCTTGGTGACCATACACATCATTGATTTGTTTGAATTTATCTATATCAATCAGTAAGACAGAAAGAGAGTGTTCAAAGCGTTGTGCCCGTGCCACTTCCTTGGGTGCAAACTCTTCAAGTGCTCTGCGGTTATAGAGTCGAGTGAGTTCATCCTTGAGTGATGAGTCGTAAATAGTGGCAACCAATCTTCCTGTAAGCATCCAAGTAATCGCAAAGCCGATAAAAATGATCATTGCAATTATGGTGAGGAAAGCGAGTTGCTGAACCCAGTTAGCAACCATAAAGTCATCAATTTTGTCTTCAAAAGGAAGCATACCAAGGCGGAACAACCCATAGGCGGCGTAAACGAGCATCCCTAAAGACAGCAAATGTTTTGAAGGGGCAATGTCTTCTTTGGCACCATGTTGGTTTGCGTATATTGTCAAAAAGCTAAGCGCGGAAGTGTAACCAGCCATTATGGCGATACGAGCGTCTGTTGAAGATGAAAAGTAAGTGCAATAGGTGAGTAGAGTTATCACCACAGGGAGAGAGTAGTAGCCGTAGTTGGCGAGTGAGGCAGCGTACCCCCTTAAAAGGCAGACTCCATGTAAAATAAGAATAAAGCTTACTGATATAATGGAGTTAGCCAGAATCTTGGAAACCCACAAAGAGACCGTATTACCAAAGCTCATCAGCATAAAGCCAACGCCTAGCAGCATCAGTGCCAACGCAATTAAGTTGATCCCGCGAATACGAGGCTGAAGAGTTTGAATCAAAGCGAGCCCAACACAATACGTCAACGACAATATGACGCAGACGACGGACAGCGTGGGAATATCTAACTCAATCAGCATAGTGACCTCAAAATGAATGCTACATTGAGTTTAGGTTATATTGATAAAATGCTAAATAAAAACCCCAGTAACTATTATCTTGTTACTGGGGTTAGTCGATAGGATTAAATTAGGTATTTACTTAACTGCCCACTTAATCTCTTCACCTGCGCGAATAGGCACAACGACATCACCGCCAAACGGCATCGTTTCTGCAACAGGCCAAGCTTCTTTGGTCAGTGTTACTGTATCTTGGTTACGAGGTACACCGTAAAAATCCGGACCGTTGTGGCTTGCAAATGCTTCAAGATTTTCTAATTGACCCTCTAGCTCAAACACTTCTGTGTAAAGCTCTAGCGCAGCGTGCGCAGTGTAAGAACCTGCACAGCCACAAGCGGCTTCTTTCATACCTTTAGCGTGCGGCGCTGAGTCTGTACCTAGGAAAAACTTCTTACTGCCGCTCGTCGCTGCTTCAATCAGCGCTTGCTGGTGGGTGTTGCGCTTAAGAATTGGCAGACAGTAGAAATGAGGTTTGATGCCACCAACCAACATGTGATTACGGTTATAAAGTAAGTGGTGAGCGGTAATCGTTGCAGCAACATTGTCGTTGGCGTTTTTAACAAATTTCGCTGCATCAGCAGTGGTAATGTGCTCAAGAACAATCTTTAGATTCGGGAAGTCGTTCACGATAGGAGCAAGAACGGTATCTAAAAACTCTTTTTCACGGTCAAAAATATCGACATCGTGATGAGTCACCTCACCGTGAACCAGCAGTAACATTCCTACTTCTTGCATTGCTTCAAGAACGTGGTAGATATTCTTCGCGTTGGTGACACCTGAGTCAGAGTTGGTAGTTGCGCCTGCTGGATAAAGCTTAGCGGCTACTACAGCACCAGACTCTTTTGCTTTACGGATTTCATCTGGAGTCGTGTTATCCGTTAGGTAAAGCGCCATTAGCGGTTCAAACTGCTCGCTTGGCTTCTCTGCCATAATGCGTTCGCGGTAAGCGAGTGCCATTTCGGTATTGGTAACAGGTGGGATGGTATTCGGCATGATTAGCGCGCGGCCATTGTAGCGGCTAATATCTCGCACAGTATCCTTTAGAACTTCACCATCGCGTAGATGAACATGCCAGTCGTCAGGACGTGTGATCGTAAGTGTTGTCATTATTGCTCCCACCATAATAAGAAGTTTGTCTGATTGGAGCCTAAACGGCGCGAAAACTGTGAAGGCAAACGCTTACGCTTAGGCGACAGGATGATAGAGCAAACCGCTATGTATTTCATCCACTTTTTTTGATGAAAGCCTTATTTGTCGGATATCTGTGCGTAAATAGACGCTTAGCGTACAGTTAACCAGAGAGCATGGATAGAACCTGGGATAAAAAAGAAAAATGTAAGAATTAAATTAATCAGAAAGTCTTTGTTTAATCCTTTGTCCAAAAACACTGCTACAGGGGGGAGGAAGATACAAAGAAGAATCATAACAAGCTTGTTCATAATTAGAATCCTTAGAACGCATGAATTGAGTTTATGGTGGGTAACGGATTATCTTAATACTAGCCAGTATGTCTATTCGTCGGCGGTTTATCTATTAACATTAAGCGGAACCTGACGACTAGAGGCCTAGATTATCAAAACTGAGAACAACTCAATGGATTAACGCTTTGTAGAAGAAATCTAATCAAATCAAGTATAATGGCTGCACAATAATTCTAGCTTAGGATAAGCAATGTCAGCTCCAACTCTTTCTCAAATCAATGTCTATCCGGTGAAATCTGTGGGTGGACTGTCTCTTTCAACAGCATGGGTGGAAAAGCAAGGTCTGATGTTTGACCGTCGATTTATGCTCGCCCTTTCCGACGGATCAATGGTGACAGCTCGAAAATATCTACAGATGGTTAAAGTGCGTTCAAGTTTGTTACCTGATGGGGTGATATTTACCGTCCAAGGCCAGTCGCCGCTAAGAGTCCGCTATGCCGATTTTAAGATGCAAGAAGCGCCAGCCCAAGTGTGGAAAGATCACTTTGTCGCTTATACCACAACGGATGAAGCTGATGATTGGTTCAGTCAGGCACTAGGTCAACGTGTGGAACTATTGTTTAGTGGCGAGCAATCTAACCGCGTACGAGAAAAGCTAGGCCACAACGTCAGTTTTGCCGATGGTTATCCAGTGTTAGTGATCAGTGAAGCATCACTAGCAGAGCTAAACCGTCGTAGCCCAGAAGCTCATTCAATGGAGCAGTTTCGTACTAACCTTGTCGTATCTGGCACGGAATCTTTTGGTGAAGATGGTTGGAAGCGCATCCGTATTGGAGAGGTGGAGTTCGAAACAGTAAAACCTTGTGAGCGCTGCATACTCACGACAGTAGATGTTGAAAGAGGTGAGTTGAGAACGAGTAAAGAGCCGCTGAATACGCTTTCCCAGTTCCGTGCCAACGAGCGTGGTGGTGTTTTCTTTGGACAAAACTTAGTCGCTAAAAATGAAGGTATGATTCATCAAGGTGATACAGTTGAAGTCTTGGAGTACAAAGAGAAAGAGTTCTACCCAGACAATACACCGAAACAGTTGCTTATGACGTGTGTTGAAAGAGAAGAAATTGCCCGTGATTTTGTCACTTTCTGGCTTGAACCACAACATGGTGAACTGCCAGTCTATCAACCTGGTCAGCATCTACCTATTTCGATTGAGATAGATGGTGAAGGTGTTGCCCGCCGATACACATTGTCTTCAAGCCCATCTCGCCCTGGGCGGTTAGCGATATCTGTTAAACGCATTGACGGCGGGCGTGTGTCAAACTGGCTCAGCGACAATCTTAACATTGGTGATACTCTGACGTGCGAGCAGCCAGATGGGAGTTTCCATTTGGGAGAAAAACATGGCCAGCCATTGCTACTATTATCTGCGGGTAGTGGTGTCACGCCGATGCTTTCTATGCTTCGTTATCTCTCAGATCACAATCAAGTCGAAGATGTAGTCTTCTATCATCAATGCAGCAGCGTAGAAGACATCCCATGTAAGGAAGAGCTGGATGAGTTGCGACGTAAACATGATGGCTTAACCGTACTGTTTTCCTTGTCTCAAGCTCCGGATGATTGGTTTGGATTAAAAGGTCGCCTTACTCTCGCACACCTAAAGCAAATTCGCGATGTTGAACAAAGACAAGTCTTTGTCTGTGGGCCTGATGGCTTTATGCAGAAGGCTAAGAATTTATTGCTCAAGAAAGGTCTAGCAGAAGACAACTACCACCAAGAAGCATTTGGTGTCAGCCAAACTTCTCAGCAGCCATTGAAAGAGCTTACTTTGAGTGTTAACGGTCATGTGTTTGTTGGTAACAACCAAAAGACATTGCTTGAACAAGCAGAAGACGCAGGTGCGCCTATTGCAAACAGTTGTCGAGCGGGTCTGTGCGGCGCATGTAAGGTAACAGTGGAATCTGGAAAAGTGCATCAACCGGATGTGCCAGCCCTGCAAGATCATGAGCGCCATATGGGTGTTGCACTGGCTTGTTGTTGTGTACCAGAAACCGATATCGAAGTCGTTAGTTAAGTTTTTATTTGAATTAAATCAGCCCCCCTGAATTAGGGGCTGACATTTTTTATTCAATGACACTTCGATTCCTGCCTAGGTGTTTGGCTTTGTATAGGGCATCGTCAGCTCTACGGTACAAATCTAAAAACTCACTGTCGTTGGGAGAGAACTGGGTAACACCACAGCTTAAAGAAAATGGAGACTCTAAAATATTGAGTTCTGATTCAAGAAATTGATGACGCAATCGCTCCGCAACATCAAGGGCTTCTTTTCCTGTTGTATCGTTAAGCACGATCAAGAACTCTTCACCTCCGACTCGACCACAGTGATCGCTCTTTCTTAAGTTACTGTGAATGATGTTGGCAAGTTCCACTATCACATTGTCGCCAAAATCGTGTCCAAATGAATCGTTGACGCGCTTAAAGTGGTCAATATCTATGATGATGCAAGATAGTGCAGAATCTTGTTGCCTTGCCTTTTCATAAGAAGACTCAAAACATTGCCAGATTTTACGGCGGTTATAGAGTCTGGTCAGTTCATCCGTGTAGGCTTGTTCAGCAAGTTTTTCCCTTAGCTCTACGATGTCGGTGATGTCGGTTGAAACACCAATAAGACCAATGACCTGCTTCGTTTTAGAATGAATGATCGGTTGCTTGATGGCTCGGTAAACACGAACTCTGCCATCTGTCACAGCCAAGGCGCGTTCCTCGTTGATCACCTTCTGACCGGTGTTAAACACCATCTCATCGGTCTTGAGTATGTCGGCTAACATGTGGGGTTCAAAAAATGCGTAGTCAGTTTTACCTTTAAGCTCTTTTAACGTGGTGTTAAACAGCTCTAAGGTCAGTTGATTAGCATAAAGATATTCACCTTGGCGATTCTTAACGAACACGTAAGAGCCAATCTCATTCAGAACAACTTCATGCAACGTAAATTGGTCGTGATTATATATCTCTTCTATATGCTCCAATTCGATCATCTGACCTCCATCATGGTAATGAGGTCTAGCCAATTTAAGACGTGGTTGTATTGTTGTTATGTATAGGGCTGGCCTGAATGCTGTGTGCTACATATGCAAGCCGGATACTACAAACATATACCCTTTTACCCTCAAGTACCTATACCTGATTAACATTTTCTAATGATTTTCTACTGAAGTGCTTGAGTTTTAGCTGTGAAAGAACAACACCAGAGACTACTAGTAATCCGCCCATAATATGGTAGCTATGTACAGCCTCGCCCAGCATGGTCGCAGCCAGAGTTATGGCTACAACTGGCATTAAGTTCATAAACATTGCACTCGAATCTGCGCCAATTAAATCAATCGCCTTAACCCACATCCAAGGTGCAGCGATAGAGGCCGCGAGGCCTGCATAGGCGATCAAAGGTATCGCGTCTTGGCTTGGCAATAACTGCTCGCTAGTGAGCCAGAGTGGCGTGAGCATGATGAGAGCAAGCAAGCCTTGCATATAGACCATGGTCCAGTTTGATAACGGCATCTTCCACCGCTTTAACAACACGCAGTAGGCTGCGTAGCAAATAGAAGCGATGACCATAATGCCGTCGCCAGGTGTAATGTCCTGATGTAAAAAGAAGGCTACGTCACCTTTCCCTAGCATAAAAGCCAATCCGGCTAACGCAATCACGCCACCAACGATACTAAGTGGGGAAATGGGCTTAGATAGAATCGGTACACTCATAAAAATCGCAATCAATGGAACCAGTGAGGTAATCAACGCCATGTTGGAGGCTGTTGTTGTAAGACCTGCGTAATAGGACAATGACTGATTGAGAACCATCCCTAGCATCGCCAGAAAGGCTAGTTTAGCCAAGTAAGGACGTATTACACTCCAACGCTGAATGACTTTCGGTAAGCAAAATGGTGTTAGTACGACAATGGCGAGAAACCAACGATAAAAGCTCATTGCACTGGGTTCTATGGTGCTAGCTGCCATTTTATTTACGATAGCGTTGCCGCCCCATATGCATACGGTAAAGAAAGGAAGTAGGTAGACCATGTGAACACCATCGCATTATTATCGGTAGAAGATAGTCTGGCAGGTCGATATAATTATATATATCTTTAAAAAGACATTGTGCGTTATAGGAAGACAAGTTTGAGAAAGTCAGCAAAACACCTTCATCCTTCGTTATCAATCGATAAGGCACCATCAGATGTATTTATGAATTTCGAAGCGTTTCTCTCGAATACTGAAACTCGGATGCATAGCCATCCATGGGGACAGGTACAGCTGATCAGCGGTGGCATTTTGGAGATGGAGGCAGAAGACACTCGATTTTTAGCGCCGCCTCACTTAGCAATATGGGTACCTGCTGGGATCATGCATACTAGCTTTAATCGCAAGCCACTTTCCTATTGCTCACTCAACATTGCTCAAGCCCATACTGAGAACTTCCCGGACTGCACTAGTCTGATCAAAGTTACCCCGATCGTATCGGCAATTATCGATGATTTTCGTCAACGAGATATCAATGTTGCCGAATCTGAGCAAGACAAGCGATTGGTTCAGGTACTGCTAGATCAACTCGCCACGCGTGACACTCAACACCATTTTCTTCCATCTACAGACAATAAATACCTGGCCAAGATTCTTGCAGCGGTGGAAGAGAACCCGATTGATAACACTAGCTTGTCTGTTTGGGCAGAACGCGTCCACACCACAGAGCGAACACTGGCAAGGCATTGTCAGGCTGAACTCGGGATGAGTTTCACTGAATGGCGACTAAGAGTACGCTATTTGCACTCGATGGAATTACTGCGCAAAGGTCACTCAGTGAAAGAGGTTGCGCTTACGCTAGGTTACAACCAAGCCAGCCCGTTTATTGCCATGTTCAAAAAATACTCCGGGCAGACCCCGGAGCAGTATAAAGGGCGGTTACTGTAGTTGCGCCACTACATAATCCAAGCCACCGACGATGGCAGCGACTTGAGCGTCGTTACACTCTTCATCTGTCACTTTCGGGCTATCTGGATAAACTTCTGTGGTTGTGCCATAGGTGCATGTCGTTACACCGCCACATAGGCCGAGCTTAACCATTGGGTAGTTAATCACGCCGTGCTGAACCACAGTTGAACCAATAATCTCGCCTTTATCATCTGCTGGAGCGATGTGCGTCACTTTATTTACGGACTCAATCACCGCAGCTTGGAACTCAGGCTGAGGGTTCTCAGTGTCACCCACAGTGTAAAAACCATCCGGAATCATACCTTCAATGTATTCGATACCATCACGGGCGGCTAGGGCAGGGCGAAATTCGGTTTCGTCACTATCTGTGGTTTCGTGCAAATCAATGTGAACTAGCACATCGCGGCCTAATGATGCAACGAGCTTCATTAGGTTTGCAGATTCTTCAGCGGGTGAGTCTTGATAGAAAGAGCGGTTTGGATCAAGCGCCAATGGGTTCCAACGGTTGATCACTTCATAACCCCATGGGCTCACACAAGGAGCAATCACAATGTTGAAATGTTCGCTGTACTTTTCCATCTCGTTTGCTGCAAATTTTAAAGCGCCGTGAACACCACTGGTTTCGTAGCCATGTACGCCACCTGTGACTAACACAATTGGCTTCGTATCATTCCAGTTATTAGACTTAATACAGAAAAGCGGGTAACGCTCTTGGTCATAAGAGAGAGCGCCATATTGCTCAACATCAAACTGCTCTGAAAGTGCCTGAATCTTGGGAACCACTTCTTTTTGATATTCACGTTTAATCGTAGTTTGCTCACGCCAAGCGATTCGCTCCGCGTCTCCCCATTTTTGACCCGGGGTACCGATTGGATAAGTGTAAGAACTGCGCATTACCTTGCCTTTATCATTATGGTTGTAGAAAACGTCAAACAGCATAGTGTGCCCATTTGGGGCAGGCAAATATTATCTTGCAGAACGTGAAAGATTGACTTGGTTTTGACATCCTTTGTTGTGGCGATAATGCGGAGAAATGAGCGCTACTCTTGAGATTGGGTAATCTGATTGATGGCCGATATTAGCAACTCGGTGGTTTGCGCGCCGGAAATTAGGTGCTTTCGATTAATGATGATTGCAGGAACCGCATTGATGCCCGCTTCAAGCCATTGCTGCTCGGTAGACGCCACGGCTTCAGCCCAGCTTTCATCTTCTATAACACTAGTGACGACGTCTTGTTCTAGCCCTAACTCAGTGGCGCATTCAATCAGTACTTGAGAGTCGCTAATGTCTTTACCATCGGTGAAATAGGCGTGAAACAGAGCAAGCTCTAAGTCGAACTGTTTACCTTCACTTTGTGCCCACATTAAAAGCTGGTGCGCTTTGCGCGTGTTATAGATTCGAGAGTCGTCATTGAAGTTGAACTCAAACCCTACCTCGTTACCTAGATTGGTCAGAGTTTCGCGCGCTGAGATACTGGCTTCTGTTGTCGTGCCATACTTTTCAGCGAGGTGCTCTCGCAGATTTTGTCCTTCGTCTCCCATTGCTGGATTTAGCTCAAAAGGGTGCCACTGTATATCGGCTTCAACTTCATCTGCCAGAGCGGCAAGCGCGTGCTCTAAACGTTTGTAGCCAATAATGCACCATGGGCAAACGACATCAGAAACAATATCAATTCGAATTTTGTTCATACATCAATCCTTGTGCAACTCAGATGAAAGTATAGCGCTGTCCGCAATGAGATTTTACTAAATACCTCACTATTTGGATAATCTACGCCTAAAAGCTACTACGCAAAAAAATGGATTAAGGGGGAAGAGCTTAGCGCGAATGCTTTGTTAGGATGGTAATCAGTGTTCACTATAGATACTCAAGTAGCTTTGCGATAAGAACTGAAAAGTAGAAATGAAGGGTATTTGGGTATCGTTATCGTGTTATGAATCTTGTAAAGGAAATCGTGATGAACTGCTCTCACGCAACTGATGTGATCTTACACGCGTTTGACTGGCCATATGAAATGGTTGAACAAAGAGCGCGCCAGATCCATCAAGCGGGCTACAAGTACGTACTCGTTTCACCACCAATGAAATCATTAAAAAGGGAAACAGGTACCAAGTGGTGGCAACGCTATCAACCTCAAGATTATCGAGTGATCGATAATCAACTTGGTAATACTGAAACATTTAAAAGCATGCTTGAGACTCTATCGTCTTATGGTGTGGGTGTGTATGCCGATGTGGTGTTCAACCATATGGCAAATGAATCGTCGATAAGGACAGATCTTAAATACCCGAATGCGTCCGATATGCTCGATTACCAACAATCTGCTGATTATTATCAGAACCAACGTTTGTTTGGAGATTTAAGTGAGCCCATTTTCGATCATGACGACTTCGTCGAAGCGTTTGGAATTGAAGACTGGGAAGATCGCTGGCAAGTGCAAAATGGTCGTATCACTGGTGGTCCTACTGATCCAGGCTTACCAACATTAAGGGTTTGCTCACACGTCATCGAGCAGCAGCAAGCTTATCTTAAAGCGCTTAAAGGTATGGGAGTCAAAGGGTTTCGCATTGATGCCGCTAAACACATGACTTTAGAGCATTTAAAACAGGTTTGGACGGAAGATATTTGCCAAGATATTCATATCTTCGGTGAAATTATTACCAGCGGTGGCGCTACCCAACCAGAGTATGAGTTGTTCTTACAGCCTTACCTTGCTGAAACGCGATTGGGTGCCTATGACTTCCCGTTATTTCAGACAATGCATGATGCGCTGCAAATCGATGGTAGCTTAAAAAGCTTGGTCGACCCATATTGCTTCGGGCAAGCGTTGTCTGAATCGCGGGCAATTACGTTTGCCATCACCCACGATATTCCTAACAACGATGTTTTCGCAAATTTGGTCATGAGTGAAAACCAAGAGTGGCTGGGGTATTGTTACTTGCTCGGGAGAGATGGCGGAGTACCACTGATATACACTGATCTCGATACTAGCGGAATCGTTAATTCAGACAAGCAGCCACGATGGGTTGATGCTTGGAAAGATGAAAAAATGATTGCAGCTATCGATTTTCACAATCGCATGCATGGCTCTCAAATGAAGATTATTGAGGCTTCAGACGATCTATTGGTCTTTAGCCGCGGCAAAGAAGGTTTGGTGATTATTAACAAATCTAAACGCTCACAAACCATAGAGTTTAAAGCGAACTCAGATTGGATGGATTTGTTGTCACTTGATAGTTTTGCGCCACAAAACGGGCAGTGTACCGCGGTGGTAGAGCCAAACACAGCAATGATGCTAGTGGTCATTTAGCTCTAGAACAGATCAGCAGAGCCAATAAAGGCGCACTTAAATTGAGTGCGCCTTTTGGTTATTGCTTTGGTCTAAACGGTAAATTTATTCAAGATAGAGTCTTGCTCTCGAATGTTTTCTGTTTGTGCTTGCATAGCAATATTGGCATTCTCAGCAGCATCGGCTACTTGAGTTGAAAGGTCTTTGATCTTCACTGTATTACCGTTAATTTCCTCGGCAACCAAGCTTTGCTCTTCTGCAGCAGAAGCGATTTGGATATTCATATCACTGATCTGTTGAATTGCATCACGGATGCGTTCCAAAGCGACATTCGCCTCTTGAGCTCGCTCAACTGCGTTAGTAGCAGTGCTCTTGCTCATATTCATCGCATTTGAAACTGAACTTGCGCCAGCTTGAAGCTGTTCAATCATGTTGCGAATCTCAGTGGTAGATTCCTGTGTACGTTGCGCCAAGGTTCGAACCTCATCAGCAACCACAGCGAACCCTCGACCAGATTCACCTGCACGGGCTGCCTCAATCGCGGCGTTAAGGGCGAGCAGGTTGGTTTGATCGGCGATATCATTGATTACCTTCAAGATGGTTTCAATATTATCGGTCGCTGATTCTAAGACCTTCACCTCTTCAACGGCTTCGTCGATTTTTTGTGATAAGTTGTCGATAGCGTGAGTGGTTTCACTCACAACCGCTGTACCTGTACTGGTGGCCTCATCGGCTTCACGAGCGGCTGCTGCGGCACCTTGAGCATTATTGGCGACATCCCCAGAGGTGGTAGCCATTTCATGCATGGCGGTAGCGAGCTGCTCTAATTCGTGCAATTGGTCTTGCATTGCGGAAGCGGACTCTTGCAGCCCCATTGAGGTCATTTCTGAACCACGTAATATCTCTTCCCCAATCGCTTTCGATTGCGTGATCAGTTGCTGTAAGGTTCCTGTGAACTCATTAAACCCTGAAGCCAGAGTCGAGAATTCTTGATCGGTGTTGGTATCGAGTCGTTTGGTTAAATCACCTTGACCTGTCGCGACATCCTGAATGGCATCACCCAAGGTATCTAGTGGGCGCATCAAGGTCTTAATCAGTACAAGCAGAATCACAATACTGATAACCAAGGCTATGATGGTGTAGATAATCGAGCTGTTGCGAAGGTCTGCTAAAGATTGATACGCCACTTCTTCATCGAGAACAACGCCAATGTACCAATCTTCACCTGGCACTTTTGAAAAGTCGAGCGTGTAAGCCTTGCCATCAATCATTGCTTGCTGCGGATCATCTTGAATGGGGGCATTGCCCAAGAAGTCTGACATAGGCTTGCCGTTTAACTCAGTCGTTGGGTGGGCAATGGTTGTGCCATCTCCGGCGACAATAAACACATAGCCCGCATTGAACAATTGCACCTTGTTCACGACTTCAGCCAGTGCAGCAAGACTTACATCATAAAAAATCGCACCAATAAACTGTCCGTTTTCTCGAACTGGTGTGGCGATTGAAACCAATATCTCGCCTGTGGCTGAGTCGGCGTAAGGGGCGGTAATAACAAGCTTTCCTGAGTTTTTAGCGTCAATGTACCAAGGTCGAACCCTTGGGTCCCAAGTAGGCCCGGGATTCCAAGAAGGGTCATTGTTGATGTTTGAACCATCACTCTCAAAGCCAAGACCTGCCAATAAAAAAGTGTCTTTAACGATAGGGCGGGTAATGACAGAAGTGACAGCGTCGGGAGATAGGTCAACTTCTAGCATGCTGGTGGCGTACTCAGCGATGGCTTTACGTCCATTGATTTCTGCGGCGGTAGTGTTTCGAACGCCGTCTACGATTTCTGTAACGCTTGAGGTTACTTGCGTCTTAATTTCGTTTTTAACGGTGTGATATTGTTGCAAGGTTAGAAGGGTGACAGTCGCTAAAAGCAAGACAGACGAAGCGGCCACAATCTTATGGCTGAATTTCATTTCACAATCCTCTTCTATAAATAAAGCAGTTACTTATAGATTTATAGTTATGAAATGGGTATTCAGCCAGTAAATTCTAGAACTTTTATGTTAATTCACGACCTAGGATTGCTTGTTCAAGACTTGCCAGTAAAGCATCATTGCCTTCAAACAAAGATTCAACAACCATTGGGCGTTTCTTACCGGATTGCATCTGCTTGTTGGCTTCGCGGACTCGCAATACTAACTTGAGCTCATTGGAAAGCGCGGACTCTTTATCGGCTCGCCACTGATTAATCTGCTTTGTGTATCGAGTCTCTTTTAGCTCAGGCTTTAGCGTCGTGAGTTCGATTTGTACAACCTTAAGCAGATCTACTTGACGTTCGCGGTGACCATTGTGGAGCTCTAAACGGTTCAACAGTGCTGATAGAAGTTCCTCTGCTTGGATATAGCCACCCTGTTTAGGAAACGGTGCTACAACGCGAGAAGAAACACTGACAGAATTAACGATGGTATTGGGCGTGTAAGTGAGCGAGGTAAGTGTGTCAAACGGGAGCCAGAACGACTGACCTGCTTCCACGGCATACTCCAACTTTCCAAGTTTGATTAACACCAATCCTTGCTTAACGCTGATAAGTTGATGCTTTAACGACTTCTTACGTGGCGTACAAATCAGAAAGTCGTTCAGTTCAGATTGAAAAGATATAGCGTGGTGCATGGGGGCAATCTCTAATTTCGGGGCGCTAAGATTAACGTTTCTTGGAAAAAAAGCCAACTTTGTGCAAGTCATGGCGCAAATTCGAATAATTAGTCTGGTCTGACCTTAACGAATCTGAGAGAACTATAGCTGCCAAGAACGGTTTCTATGCGTAGAATAGTCCCGCTTTTTACCTAATGTATAAAATAATGACGACAAACACAGACCCATTTATTGAAATTCGTCCTTATAACGATGACGAAATTCCAGCGGCAATTGACCGCTTAGTTAACGATGAAGAATTCATCAGTGCGATTTTACAGCACCGCTTTTCTAACCATGCAGGCTGGTTTAAGACCTTAATGTCTCCAATGGTTAAGATCTACCTTAAGATGAAGTGGTCAAAACTGAACTCAGTTGAGACGATTCAATTAGAAGTAAAGAAGTATCTTGATCAAACGCTTAAAACAACCACCAAAGGTGTTACGTACAGCGGGCTAGAAAATCTAGCTCCTGAGCAGGCGTATCTTTTTGTTTCTAATCACCGTGATATCGCAATGGATCCTGCACTTGTTAACTATGGTCTGTTCCAAAGTGGTCATAAAACCGTGCGCATTGCGATTGGTGATAACCTACTGAAAAAGCCTTGTGCGACTGAGCTAATGAAGCTCAACAAAAGCTTTATTGTTAAGCGCTCGGCAAAAGGCCCTCGTGAAATGATGAAGGCACTAGGGACATTGTCTGGCTACATCAAGCACTCGCTAGAAACTGGTCATTCAATTTGGATTGCACAAAAAGAAGGTCGCGCGAAAGATGGCAACGACTTTACTGATCCGGCGATCCTAAAAATGTTTCATGTGGAAGGGCGCAAACAAAAGCTTTCATTCCCTGAGTACATTAAATCTTTGAAGATTGTGCCTGTTGCTATCTCTTATGAGAATGACCCTTGTGATATTGCTAAAGCGATTGAACTGCACGCTAAAGATTCGGTAGGAAGCTACGAGAAAGGCGAGTTCGAAGATATTGAAAGTATTATTCAAGGCATCGTGGGCGATAAAGGTCATGTGCATGTAGCATTTGGTGATGTGATAGAGCAAGACTTCGAAACGCCAGAAGCACTAGCAGAAGAAATTGATCGTCAAGTACATGCTAACTACAAGCTGTTTCCAATTAATCAGCTTGCGGCAGGCAACGAAGACGTCGGCGAAGATGTGAAAGCGACATTGGCTGACAAACTCAATTTATTACCGCAAGGCGCGCAGCCATTTTTAGTGGCCAGTTACGCCAATCCGGTCAAGAATCGCCCTTAGGCAAAAGAATAGAAAATAGCCTCTCAATCGAGAGGCTATTTTGTTTTTACTTTAGTCGTAAATGGTCGGGATTGGTTGACGCTTGTGCTGCGTCACTTTGTAGATGTGAACCAAGCGCTCGGTCACTTCAGCAGATACCGGCTTGCCTTCTAGGAAATCATCAATCTGTTCATAAGTAAGGTTAAGCGCGTCTTCGTCCGCTTTTTGTGGGTCTAACTCTTCTAAATCCGCAGTAGGAACCTTCTTAACCAACAACTCTGGCGCACCTAGAGTCGCAGCTACTTCACGCACTTGGCGTTTGCTTAGACCAAATAGAGGGGCAAGGTCACAGGCACCGTCGCCAAATTTGGTGTAGAAGCCAGTGATGTTTTCGGCAGAATGGTCAGTACCAATCACTAAACCACCGACATACCCCGCGATTTCGTATTGAGCGACCATTCGCGCACGGGCTTTAACATTCCCTTTTACAAAATCAACTTTGGCTTTATCTTCAGGCAGTAAGCCAGTCCCTTCAAGTGCTGTATGGCTTGCCGTGTGAAGGCCATCGACACCTGCTTTAATATTTACTGAAATCGAATGAGACGGCTGAATAAACTGAAGGGCAAGCTGCGCTTCATCTTCGTCTTTCTGCTCGCCATAAGGCAGTCGAACTGCGATAAATTGGTAGCCGCCATTAGACTCTTCATTTAATTGATCAACGGCTAGCTGCGCTAATCGACCACAGGTCGTTGAATCAACACCACCACTGATACCGAGAACCAGAGATTTGCATCCTGCTTCTTGAAGTTTTCGCTTAATAAAGTCGACACGACGTGTTATCTCAAAATGAGGATCGATCGACGGCAGAACGCGCATTTCATCGCGAATCAACTGTTCCATTATGTTTCCTTCCTGCAAGCAATGTAGTTTAAAATTGGGTAGTAAAGTTGGTAGCCTTAACAGGTCTACCTCAGCAAGGCATATTTATGCTGAAGTGAACGTGTTAAAGTCACGTGCCTATATCATACCGCAATCAAGGAATTAGAAAACTGTGATCACGGTTTTCAATAAAGAGTAAATGAATAAAAAGAGCAAAATTGCTGTATTTGGAAGCGCTTTTAACCCACCAAGTCTGGGCCACAAAAGCGTGATCGAATCTTTAACCCATTTTGATCGAGTTCTACTGCTGCCAAGCATTGCTCACGCTTGGGGTAAACAGATGTTGGAATACAGCGCTCGATGCGAGCTAGTTGACGCTTTTATTGAAGATTTGCAAGTGGATAACGTAGAACGATCTACGATTGAAGAATCTCTCTATTCTCCGGAAAGCAGTGTAACGACTTATGCCGTACTTGAAGCTCTGGAGGCTAAATACCCAGACAGCGAATTAACCTTTGTTATGGGGCCAGATAACCTGCTTAGCTTTGCTAAATTTTATAAAGCGGAAGAGATCGTCAATCGCTGGTCGCTGTTATGTTGCCCTGAAAAAGTTAAAGTGAGAAGCACCGATATTCGTAATGCCCTCAAACAGCACGAAGATGTTTCACATCTTGTTACGGTAAAAGTATTACGCAAATTAATCGAAAAGGAGTATTATTAAATAGGACTTCGTTCTATATATTTGAGGTGTGAATGTTAAAGCGTGGAATGATATGTGTGATGTTATCGTTCTCTCCACTTGCTGCGGCTTGCGAGCTGTATCAAGAGGGTGTGTCTGCGCATTCGTTAATGTTTGAAGGCTCAAGTCCAACATGTACAACAATCTTTGATCTAGAGATTGATGACACTGTGACAAATGAAGCTTTTGTAGATCTGACTCTTGCAGAGAAAACCGATCACTCCTCATACTGGTCAGATTGGCTACTAGGCAACGAGACTAACCCACTGATTTCAAATAGTGCTTCGTCCAACTACTTTGGTGTTGGAGTTTGGGTACCCAATGAGTTGGAAGATCAGCTCAAAGAGATGAACACCGAAAACTGGATCCGGAGCCATGGTGTGCAGCTGAGCCTCGGTTTTGGCGATATGGATGCAGGTACACCGCGCATGCGACTCGATTACCGTTGGCACGAACAGTATGACGGCGACTTCATGATGCAGGTCGAAGTACCTTTCTAAGCGTCAGCCTAACTTTCCTATCTAGAACTTAGCCGTTAGATACTTGTTGCTGCTGAGTTATACGCTCAAAGCTTTGATTAATGATGTTCTGTGGTTTATCCGGCTTTGAGAAGTAGTAACCCTGAATCTGACTGCACCCCATGTCATAGAGCTTTTCAAGCACCTCTTGATCCTCAACACCTTCCGCAACCAAAGAGAGATTCAATTGTTTGGCAAGTTGGACGATAAGCCATACCACTCGTTCGGCGGTTTCATTGGTATGCATATTGCGAATAAAGGTCGCGTCTATCTTGATGCAGTCGATTGGGTAACTATGGATATAGTTGAGACTAGAATACCCAGTACCAAAGTCATCAAGCGCGACTTTAAAACCGAGGAATCTCAGCTTGTTGAGGATCTTTTTCACTTCCTCGGTCTGAGATAACAGCACCGTCTCTGTCAGTTCGATGGTGAACTCATCAGGTTTAAAACCATAGTGTTTTATGGTGTCGAGTAAATGCTGTAAGTAACGATTTGAATTGTGTAGCTCATGGGCTGAGCAATTGAGACTCAGACGAACGCCATGCCCCAGCCCTTTTTCAAGTGCTAGCTTCGCCTTACAGGCCAGCTCTACGATGTGCTCACCTAGTTCGACAATAAGCCCAGATTGCTCAGCGGCATCGATAAACTCCAGCGGCGAAATTGTCCCAAGAGCGTGGCTTTGCCAACGAGCGAGTACTTCGAAGTAGTCCCAATTATTATTGTCACGTTCAACAATTGGCTGCACCGCGACATAAAGTTCGCTATCACTAATCGACTCTTTAGCGAGTTCTGTCCTGAGTGCATCAATGATCAGGGCTTTACGATAGTATTGAGCACTTAAATGGGTATCGTAACATTGTACGTGTACATGACGAGACTGTTTACAATCCTTCAGCGCTAAACTGGCATTGAGAATGATTTGGTCGGCGGATAGGCTCTGATTGATGTTTTTTGCTAAGCCGATGCTCGCTGTGAACTTAATTTTGTGCGAAGGATCTTGGTAGCCTTTTTCTAGGTTCTTAATGATGGTGTAGCAGACCTTGAAGGGGTCACTAGCTTGGGTAATAAAGGCGAACTCATCCCCGGCAATTCGAAAGGCGAATTGCTCATCTTTTATTGCTTCCTTGATGGTATTGGCAACAAACTTTATCAGTTGATCGCCAATATAGTTTCCATATAAGTCATTAATAGATTTGAAGTTATCAATGTCCAAATAGGCTAGCGTAAAGGGAATGTTTTGCGTCTGGCTTAGCCTCTCAAGCTTGTCTGAAAGATAACTTCTGTTAAGTAGCCCAGTGAGATTGTCATGGGATACTTCATAACTGAGTTGATCAACCAGTGTCTCTGAACGTGCCGTTAGCCATTTCGACTTAAGGTTGTGGGTGACGATATTGGCAAATAGCTTGTGGTTGTATATCAGCTCCTCTCTGAGGTTGGGGTCTAAAGCGTGAGTATAGGCGGACAGCAAGATCCCTAAAACCTCACCATTACTAGTTTTAAGGGGGATTGCCAGATACGACTCGATGTCATGTTCAGAAATATATTGCTCATTAGGGTGGAGCGTTTTGGCACCCGAATCGCAGACGATGTAGTCCTGATTAGACTTAATCACAAAAGTACAAGTGCTGTGAGTCAGCGGCGCGAGGTAATCATCGCGCTGCAGTTTTACGCCGCTAGAAGAGGCGAGGAGCGTTGAACGGTTGGTAAACTGATCAAGCTCAATAATACATGTACAAAATGAGTTCGAGTATTGCTGAAGCTCCAACGTAGCTTTGTTGAGAAGATCTTGCCCATCGAGGCTGAGCGTATCGTTAATCGTCTCGACGCTTAACGAGTTCTGTACTGACGTTGTCCTAACCATATTGGTAACTCACTGTTATTGTGATTTGTATCACTTAATTATCAATTTAGTTACTCATTAAATATGGTACGTGTCGCATATTATTGCAAATGCCAAATATAGGCTCCACGTTCTGTAAAAAAGTTTACTCTTGGTTGGAAAGGCGCTCTTTAAGGTAGTCCAAAAACAGTTTAGTACGTGTATGTTGATAGTCGAGTTTTGGGTAGTAGGCGTAAACTGTTGCTTCATCAGCAGTTATGTCTGGCAGAATACGTTGCAATGCCCCGAGCTTAAGATCTTCTTTGATCATTACATCGTTGGTGAGTAGCAGTCCCATCCCACTTTTTGCGGCATAAAAAAGAGCTTCTGGATTAGACGTAGCGAAGTTGCCATTGAGTAAAATCTTATGCCCATTGGTCAGGGAGATCTCTCGTTGGGTTCTCTCTCCCCATACCAACATGTTGTGTTGGGTAAGCTCTTTAAAGCTTTGCGGCTCACCAAACTGCTCAATATAGCTTGGAGACGCATAGAATCCGGCTCGGTGCTCAAAAAGGGGAGTGGCTTTAAAACTCAGCGAGTTGAGCTGTTCAATTTCACGGCTGATAAACAGATCCAAACTCAATGTTGGTAATTGACCGGGCGTGGTTGTGATCAGTTGAATGCGAATGTCAGGGTACATCTGCAAGAAGTCGTTCAAGTACTGAACTAAAAACTTTGAGCCTACAGCCAGAGTTGCACCTATCTTCAGTAATCCTGCGGGGGTCTGAGATACCGAACGTGTTTCGTCGACAATCGATTGCCAGCCATCAAGTTGCACTTTGGCACGTTCATAAAATAAGGCGCCGGCTTCAGTTTGCGTGACAGAGCGAGTTGTACGTTTTAGCAACTGCACACCGATGCGCTCTTCTAACCAATGGATGCGTTTACTGATTGCTGAGCTAGTGGTGTTGAGCGTTCTCGCCGCGCCGTTAAAACTGCCTTCGTCAACGACACGAATATAACTATGCACACTTTGAATCCAATCCATAACGCTACCTTATTGTTTCTTTTTGGGAATTAATCACTTTCCATATCGGTATATTATCATTGAATAGTGGCTAATTTAAACTCGCTTTATTGTCGGTTTAATGAGGAGCTACTATGAAAAAAACACCTATTTTGTTAGCAATGATGATCATCGCGACCGGACAAGTTGGTGTCAGTATCTACCTTCCCTCGTTGCCGATGATCAGTAACAGCCTGAATGTTGGGCAAGCCGACGTACAACTTTTGGTCACCGTTTTTCTCGTCGCTTTTGGCCTATCTCAACTCTTTTACGGCCCTTTGTCAGACGCCATTGGTCGACGCCCCGTATTTATACTCGGTCAGGGGATCTATTTAGCCGCAACTGTAATGTGCGTTACTTTCACCGATAACCTAACCGTGCTGATTATTGGGCGATTTTTGCAGGGTTTAGGGGCGGGTAGTGCGTCCGTTCTTGGTCGAAGCGTGCTCCGAGATAGCTACGAAGGTTCACAGTTAACCAAAGCGTTATCTTACATTTCTATTACGGCTTCTATTATGCCGATCATCGCGCCTGTTATGGGTGGTTGGATTGCTTTCTACTTGGGGTGGGAAGCGGTGTTTATGTTCGTTTTGCTCTATCTAATTGCCATCTTTACTTTGGGGTACTTCGTTCTTCCTGAAACCATGACCTATGGAAAAACGCGATTCAACTTGGTGAGTGTAATTAAGAACTATGGCAGCTTAATGACCAATAAGCAGGTGATCTCTAGTGCAAGTTATAACTGGGTGACCTACCTAACGAGTGTTGTGTCGTTATCTGTCATGCCGTTTATATTGCAGCATCAGCTTGGTCTCACGGCGGCAGAATATGGCTCGGTCATGATCATACCGTCAGCGGGTTTAATGATGGGGAGCTTACTGCTTAATGTGGTGAACCGCTATTTAGATACCAAGCAGATCTTATCTTTGGCTATTTCGACGATGATGGTTGCTGGCCTTTGGCTACTGGTTACTGAAGTCACTCTGTTCAATCTTGTGTCGGCGTTTACCTTGCTGACAATTGCACAAGGGCTTGCAACACCGCTTTCGATCAGCATGCTGCTTGAACCACACAAGCGACAAGCGGGATCAGTGTCTGCACTATCAGGGGCAGTACAAATGTGTTTATCAGGGGCATTTGGAGGCTATTTGGTCGAGCATTGGGTGCAAAGTCAAATGAGCATGGGAGTTTTCTATCTCATCTCGGCGACTACGATGGGTTTGGTTCTTATATCTTCGAAAAAGCTTATCATCGCTCAGCAAAAGTTTGCTTGATCACGCGTTGGGTATACAATGCCCGCAAATTTCTATGTTGAGACTGGATCAATGGAACTTAAAGATTTTGAAACGCTAGTCAAGTCGCTATGTGACAAAGAGAGCCTGCCGCAAGCACTCGAAGTACTGAAAGCAAGCGAAGACCAAGAAGTGGCGGAAGCCGCTCAATCACTAACCGGGCAATTTGCGTTGGCAGAAGTCGATGGCGCTAAGCGTATCTATCACGTAACAGTACAGGCTAATGAGCAAGGTGAAGAACAAGAGTTTGTTGAGCATGTAATGGATGAAGGCGATGATGTGATTCGTTTTGTTGCTTGGTTCTTTGATGTTATGTTTGAAGTTAAGCGCAAAGATACTTACCAAGTGGCTGGAAAAACCTATCATCAGCCAAAGCGCGCTTAGTTACTAAATTTAATGTGATTTAGATCTTGTTTTTAGTTTAATTGTGATTAAAATCACACTCCTTACTTTGAGGAGATAATCATGAATCACGAATTAGGCAACGCATATCTAGGTCAGATGATCGCAAAGCAAGCCATGCAAGATGCTCTTTATGGCAAGCCTAAAGCGAAGAAAACTTCTTTTATCAAACGTATGATGAAAAAAGTAATCAGCGCGTAGTTGAAAAGGATTTTATGAGTGAGGCGAGCGAAGCTGTCTGGCTCATCAAAACAAAGCCCCGCAACAATCAGCGGGGCTTTGTCGTTTTTGCTTGGTAGAGAGCTTACAGAGAAACCACGTTGTCTGGCACTGTGCTTAGCCCTTTCTCTTCAATCCAAGCGGAGAGGTTGTCGGCACCACCAATGTAATGACCATCCAGCCAGATTTGAGGAACGGTAACCGGCGTCTTCTCACCAATGATAGCTTTTACTTCAGGGATCATTCGATAAAGGGCAGCGCTGTCTTTAACGACATCGTAGTATTCGTATTCAATGCCAGCTTCATCTAAGATCTTTTTCGCTTTGACACAATAAGGGCAAGTCGCCTTACCATAAACAATGTTGCCTTTTAGAGTATCGCGCTTAGTCCATTCTTGAATAATAGATTGCACGAGCACGCCACGGTTTAGCGCTTCCCCTTGGCTTACCACTTTGCCTTCGACCATAAGAATTGGCGCGTGCCATGCACCTACTTTTAAGGGCTCCCACCAATGAGATAACCAATCTTTGACTTCAAGCTCTACTGGGATACCGGCAAGTTCATTCTCGAAGGTGTCCTTAAGGATATCTTTGGTCAGAGTACACTCCCCACAAGGAATGTTGACTTTGAATGGTCCCCAACTACCAGCCCAGCGGTAAAGTGTTAATTTGATTGGTTGTGTCATAGAGGTTTCTCCGTTAAAAGCTATGACTAAGTAGAACGGTCTAGCTTGAAATTTCTTTCAACTTTTTTGGCTTTTTTGCTTCCCATTGAGTAATAAAAGCCACAGAAGCGATAATGATCGCCGCGCCAAGCCAAAGTCTCCCCGGTGGTACCCAGCCGAAGACCATCCAACCCGCTAATACATTTAATGGCAGTTTAGCGTGATCAAAGGGTTGAACAAACGAAGCATCTGCCACGGAATATGCTTTAACAATAGCCCACTGCGCCAGTGCTGTCATAGCGCCTGCCCCAATCAATATTAGCCATAATGTTCCGCCTGTTGGCAGTTGCCAGTCTGGTAGAGCGAGCAAAATGTTAAACGGTGTAATGAGTATGAGTAGGTATACAACCATGGTTGATGGAGAGTCTTGTGAAGAAAGCTTTTTCACCATCAGCGCGTAACAGGCCCAAAAGAACGCCGCACCGACAGGAAGAAGCGTCGCCCAACTAAAATCGTCCGCCCAAGGTTCTAAAATGATCATGGCACCAATAAAGCCAGTGAGGGTGGCACCCCAGCGAGCCGCACCCACCTTCTCTTTAAGGATCAAGCCAGAGCCAATCGTCGCAAATAATGGCGAAGTCATCAGTAGGGCGATGCCTTGCCAAATCGGTACAGGATAGGCAAGTGCCCATAGCCACAGTTGGATCCCTATCACCGCTAAGAAGACGCGTAAAATATGCAATCCTAGATTCTGCGTACGCAGTGACTGCCTAATACCTAGTGTTTTTAAATAGGGCAGAATAACCACAAGTGCGATTGCATATTGAATCAGGGCAACCGTCGTTGAAGAAAGGCCGTGATTGATACTCGCCACTTGAGCCAAGCTATTCACGATGGCAAAAGCCAGTCCTGCGCTTAGCATCCAACTAGCGCCTTGAAGAGGGTGGTGGTTTTGGGTGCTCATGATATAAGTGTCTGAAAAATAGATAAGCTGAATCATACGATGTTATGTCGCTCAGGTCACCTGACGAATTTGAGCGTATTGGACAAATGATTCGAATGATTCAGCTAAGTTTGGTACGAGATTACTTCTTGTTTAAGGTGTAAACCGACACGACGACAAGAACAAGCCCCAGTGCATGCCAGATCGTAAACACTTCATCGAGTACCACTACCGCCATACCAGCGGTAATTCCTGGGCCTATATTACTTGTTAGGCTCAAGGTTGTTGGTGTAAGCCTTGCCATCGCGGCGGCGACCAAGTACGAAGGCAACACGGTACAGAATATGCCAAGTAGTACACCGGTTACGATTAGCTCACGGCTCCAAGTTGCAATATCAGCGCCGCTCAACCCTAAGTGAACCAAAATAGCCAGTCCGGCGCTACCCATGCCGATACTGGTGAACAGTGAGCTGCCAAGGTGACCGATAAGTGGCTTGCTCCATACGAGATAAAACGCGAACACCAGTGCTGAACCAATAGCGAGCAAGCTGCCAAGAAGCACCGATTGTCCTAGGGTATTAAAGTCATGCACAACAATAAAACTGATCCCTAGGTAACCAATCAACGCAGAGATGATGACTGTGCGGCTTGGTTTTTGTTGATACAAAGCCCAACTGATCAGCACGACAAAAGTAGGAAACAAGAAGATCAATAATCGTTCTAGCTGGGCGGTAATAAACTCCAAAGCGGCAATATCAAGGAAACTTGCCACGTAGTAGCCCATCACACCAATAGCGGCAGCTTTAAAGCCATGTTGTTTAACTTTACTTCGGTTTTCAGATTTTCTGCAAAGGTAAACGAGCATAAGTAGGTAGAGTGGAAGAGAGCTAAACGCACGCAGAGTCATAATAGAGGTTGCATCGCCACCATATTGGTAGGCAACTTTGACCAAAACGGGTTTTATCGAAAAGAGAATGCAACCTGCCAGTGCAAGCAAGATCCCGACTTGAGAGATGGATGAGCTTGATGAGGGGGCGACGTGTGTTTCTTCAGTCATGTTTCTCGTATCCTTTCTTTGAGAGTTGCGGCTACGAGAAATAGGTGTTCTGGCTACGTTTCTCGCAGCCAGACAGGAAGTTACCTACCGGCTACAGGCATTAAGGAGAAGGAGCCAAAGGTAGATAAACGTAAATTTCATAATTGTTCCTAAGTGATGAGTTTTTAGACTATCGACATATGCTTTAGATTGCAATCGACAAATTATGCAGATTGTAGCCTAGCTTCAATTTGGCCTAATGCTCTTTGATACATAGACCAAGCGCATATGCCCGCTAGGATATTACCGCCGAATGCGCCCCAAAACAGACCTTGAATCCCTCCTAGCTGCGCACCTAACCACAAACAAGGTAGGAAAAAGGCAAACAGACGCAGAGCTGAGATAGTCAGGGCGGTATAGGATTTTCCAAGTGCGTTGGAAATTGAAACCATCAACATACAGATGCCCAAAGGTCCCAGGCTAAATGGCACGATCATCAGGTGGTAATTTAGGATGGTTTCTACTTCGGCTTCGCTGGTCATTAGCAACGCTAGCCAATCAGAGGTGAGTAAGGTGATTGCCGCGATAACGACTTGAAAACCGATAACAAATTTACACGCAATCACCACGAGCTTGCGAATATCGGCTAAATTGTTCCCACCGAGTAGCTTACCAACCATAGGCGGCATTGACATGGTCAGGGCAAGCACCGAGACAATCGCAAAGAATTCATAGCGAGAGCCGAGTGCCCATGCTGCAACGGCTGCTGTGCCGTAGCTAGCGAGGAGCTTTGTGGCTAACATTGATGAGAGTGGCGGCAGCAATTGACTGATCATTGCTGGGCCCATGATGTTACCAATCGAGCGCACGCTTTTAACCACATTCAAATCGCTCCAATCGAAACTCATCCAATGCTTACGCGTCACCTTAGGTGCGACAATCAAAATACCGATACCAAAGGCGAGAATGGTGGCAATAGCCGCTCCGTTGATCCCCATATCTAGAGTGAAAATAAAGATAGGATCGAGGATTAAGTTGAGAAGGCTGGTGACCATCATCATGGTGCCAGGCAACATGGTATTACCGTTAGCACGACATACGCTGTAAAGGAAATAGAGCACGGCCCCCACCCAAGCACTGACTAGCCAGTAAATCCAATAGCTATCAATGATAGGAAGAACACTATCCGGAGCACTAAGAAGAGACAGAATCGGTTCACGCAGTAGATAAATAATGACTGAAAATAGTGCGACACCAATGCTTCCCATTGCAATCACGAGGCCACCGAGTTGTTTAGCATAGCGCTCTTGATTCGCTCCAATGGCTTTGGCAATCACAGCGGTTGTCGCGATACCCAGACCAACCTGAATACCGATGATCACCATCTGAATTGGCAGGGTAAAACCTTGTGCAGCAAGAGGCAGAATACCCAACTGACCGATGAACGCACTATCTACCAATTGGAAACTCATAATAGACAACACGCCAAAGAGCATTGGCCAGGTCATTTTGAATAGCTGTTGCCCCAGCGAAGGGGATGTTTCTTGTGTCTTTGCTGTCATAATCATGTTTCGCTACGGTTGTTCAACCAAGTTATAGTTTTAATTGGTTGCATAGGAGCCTACGTGTTTCCCTTACATCGTTACGCGTTGGTGATATTTCAAGCCCTAACAGCAATTAATATGGAGATACGCTCATAAAACTGGAAAACTCAGTTGAGTGTGCGATCATATCGTTTAGCTTTATCTCGAAAGAGGAACCGACAACACTTTCTCTAAGTCGTGCAGGTGCTCAACAATTAAAGAGGCGTGAGCCGAGAAGTCAGTAGGCTTGCCATGAGTTAATAGACAAGAGGGCATGTCTGCATTAAAGGCAGCTTGCAAGTCGTAGAGATAATCACCGACATAAAGGATTTGATGGCGTTCTAAGTTCCACTCGTCGGCGAGAGATACCAGTGAATCGGGAGCAGGTTTGGGTGGGAAATGCTCTCGGGTGATGATACGTGGGATATTGAGTTCGTTGTGAGAGACTTTTTGTTCTGCGGCTTGGGCGCAATTTCGAGTAATAATCGCAGTTAAGAGTTGATTAGAATGGATAAACTCAATCAGAGATTGGCATCCGGGCATAGGGTGCGATGAATTGGCGTCATCTAACTCATGTTGGAGAATAAGCGCATTGGCTTGTTGAGAGGTTTGCTCACATTCCAATTGGTCAACAAAAGAGAGCAAGTCTTTATCGAGCGGGCAGCCGATTTTCTCTCTTAGCCAACGGAAGTCCATGTCAGAGCTCACCAGAGTATTATCCAAATCAAAAACAATGGCTTTGATATCGCGAATATTCAATGGTACGTGTGACATAGACACTCCTTCTGTTTATGCGAACTCTTTCTCCAAGTACGCGACAATATCCGAAGACTCATACATCCATTGTACGTCCCCATCTTTTTCAATTCTTAGACAAGGGACTTTTACTTTTCCACCACCTGCTTCAAGTTCTGAGCGGTGCGTCTGATCGTTCTTTGCATCACGAAGGTCAAATTTTACCGATTGACGCTTCATTGCGCGGCGCACTTTTACACAGAATGGACACGCTTCGAACTGATACAGTGCGAGAGACTGTGCTTTGCTATCTACCTCTTGCTGCGCTTCGCTTGAGCGCTTAACGCCCTTTGGTGAGAAGACAAAGTTGAGCAGTAGGATAACGCGTCCTAAAAACCAGCGGATAAACTTCATAACAATCCTATTTATATAATTCTAACTTCAGATGACATTTACGTTACGCATTGTAACCGAGATGTGATCATTCTTGAATCCTAAAAGCTCAGCTAACTTTTACCTGATGTTTCTTGGTGACTTCGATACCAAGGCGCTTAGCCAAGCGCGTCAGATTGGCGCGATCTGTCTTTAATGCTCGTGCCGCTTTGGCCCAATTAAACTCAGCCTCGGTTAAGGCTGAAACGATCATTTTACGTTGATACTCTTCGGTGGCTTCGCGCAGTCCTAATGAGATGTCTAACTCTATGCTAGTATTTGGGGAGTCAAGCGCTGTATCGTTGCCCGAAACAATAGACTGTAGTTCACCGATATCTTCGATTGATACCGTAATCAGTTTACCGTTTTTGCCGCGAGCTCGTGCTTTGAGCGCTGCACGATTGATGACGTGTTCAAGTTCACGAACATTACCCGGCCAGTTGTAGCGAGAAAGAAGAAGCTGAGCGTCTTTACCTAGCTTGATCTGGACAATACCGAGCTTACGTCTTGCTTGCTCCAGAAAATAGCCAGCGAGCAAAACAATGTCGCCGTTTCTTTCACGAAGTGCTGGAACGGTGATCGGGTAGACGCTTAAGCGGTGGTAGAGGTCTGAGCGGAAATGCCCTTCAGAGACTTCTTCTTTGAGATCTCGGTTAGTGGCGGCTAAAACGCGGACGTCGATCGTTTCTACCTTGTCTTGCCCGACTGGTTGGATCTCATTGTTTTGCAGTGCACGCAGAATCTTGCTTTGTGCTGCAAGGGGGAGTTCTCCTATTTCGTCTAAGAAAAGCGTTCCGCCATCGGCTAACGCAAACTTGCCTAAACGAGATTTATCTGCGCCAGTGAAGGCTCCTTTAACGTGCCCGAACAGTTCACTCTCGACCAAGTTTTCGGGAATAGCGGCACAGTTTACATACACTAAGGGCTGTTTTTTACGTGGTGATAGATGATGCAGGCTTCGGGCGACAAGCTCTTTACCTACACCAGTTTCACCATGAATCAAAATGTTGAAACTGGATGGAGCGACGACCTCAATGTCGGCCTTCAAAGCTTGCATCGCGACGCTGTCACCAATGATATCCCCACCATCACGATCCCAAGCGTCCTCATTAAGCTCTTCAAAGCGTTGTTGGGTTTGTTTTGCCTGTTGTTCTAGTTGGCTTACCGTGAGCGCGACTTTTAGTGTAGAAGCCGCAATAGCCGAGAGTGCATCTAAGCTGCGAGTTGGAAACTGCTCAAACACGCCTGGCGTTAAGCTATCAAGAGTTAAGACGCCAAGCAGTTTGTCGGCATAGAGTAAAGGTAAGCCCATACACGAGTGCATCGGTAAATCGCCTTCGTAATCGAGGAGCAAATTATCAAACGGATCAGGAAGATCGCTATCGGCGTCAAATCTTACCGCGGTTTTCGACTCACAGATTCGGGCAAATCGTGGATGTTCGTCTATCTTAAAACGACGACCTAATGTGTCACGGGTTAAACCCTGCAGAGCCAGAGGGACTAATGTGTCTCCTTGACGTGACAAAAGCGCGACACTGTCACACTGAATCGATTTACGAATGGCATCAAGTAGGTTGTTGAATCTATCTTGATCGTTGTCTCCGCGAGCGAGACCGATCGTCATATCAATGAGGGTTGAAACAGAGATATCTTGCATAAAATTACCAACAGCGGGGGCAGGAGAAACCTAGTTTGAATCGGATGTTGCTAAATTAATCACACTGAATGCGGTATTGCAACCTATTAATGTCAATTTGACCTATTTAAAAAGTGTCGTAATGACTTTTTCTAAGCAAAAAATAGCAATAAAACTAGCAGTTTAAAGGGATTCTGAAGTTGGCACACTTCGTGCTGTTAAAGGGTATAAAAAACTTAAATATAACAAACTATAACTACTGAGGAGTAAGTCCTAATGCTTAACAACCAACATATCGAAGTCGTAAAGAGCACTATTCCACTTCTAGAGTCTGCAGGCCCTGCGTTGACTCAGCATTTCTACCAAAGAATGTTTAGCCACAGCCCAGAGCTAAAAGATATCTTTAACATGACCCACCAAAAAACAGGGCGTCAAAGTGTGGCTCTTTTCGAAGCGGTTGCGGCTTATGCAAAAAACATTGAGAACCTAGAGGCGCTGACTTCTGCGGTTGAACGTATTGCTCACAAACATACTAGTTTTAACATCCAAGCGGAGCACTACCAAATTGTCGGTCACCACCTTATTGAAACGTTGCGTGAACTAGCGACAGAAGCATTCACTCCAGAAGTGGAAGAGGCGTGGACCGCTGCGTACCTTTTCCTTGCGCAGGTATTCATCGATCGCGAGGGTGAACTATATCTACAACGTAAGCAAGCCGTGGGTGGGTGGCAAAACGCACGTGGCTTTGTCGTTAAGTCGAAAAAGGCAGAATCAGAGCTAGTGACTAGCTTTGTGCTAGAGCCAGAAGATGGTGGTGAGGTACTGGATTACCAACCAGGTCAGTACATAGGTATTGAGCTAAAGCCTAGCCAAGGTGATTATAACGAAATTCGTCAGTACTCTCTGTCTCAAAAGCCGAATGGCAACGATTACCGAATCTCGGTGAAACGCGAAGTTGGTGAACATAAAGGCTTGGTGTCTAACTTCCTCCATGACGAAGTCAATGAAGGCGATAAAGTGAGTCTTTATGCCCCAGCGGGTGATTTCTATTACCAAGAAAAGCAGCAACCAGTGGTACTTATTTCGGCGGGGGTGGGTGCAACTCCGATTCAATCGATGATGCAAACCCTCGCTTCGCAAGGTAAGAAAGATGTGAGTGTTCTGTACGCATGTAACGACCAAAAGCAACACACATTTAAAGATGAAACTGCGCAGCTTGTACAGCAGAACAATTGGAAGCGTTTCACTTGGTACTTAAATGAAGCAAGTGCCGACTTTTCTGGTGAGCTAGATTTGAACCTAGTTGCGAAGGAGCTCCCTCTTGGCAGCGCAGATTTCTATCTATGTGGCCCAGTAGGCTTTATGGAATCAGTGGTACGTCAACTAGAAGCGTTAGGCGTTGACCGCGACCGAATTCACTACGAAGTGTTTGGCCCTCATACTTACCTATAATCTGAGCAATAGTAAAAAGGCCCTCATTTCAAGGGCCTTTTGATTTTGGTTCATCACTACGCGCTGCTGTCACCGTTAGACTAGCTGAATAACTTCTTAAGCCAAGTGATAGGGTTAAATGATCCCGAAGCTTGAATAGGGGAGCGCTCTGAGCCGTGATAGTAGCTCGACAGAAACTCTGTTCTCAGCGACTGAACATCTAGTTTATTAACCGAAGATATTAGCTCAGCACTGTTTTGTGCATGATCATTAGCGAGACTAAAATCGAGTCTTAAATAACCCTGGACATACAGCCATAGATGAGTGCAAAGGATCAGTTGATCCATTCCTTGCTCTTCAAACTTTCCCGCGTGCTCTTGACCTAAATTGTCATGGAATGCTTGATGCATTGCCTGCATAGACGCAGCGTTAGATTGCACGTAACTGCTCGCTTCGACATGAGCCTTCGTCAGAATGCCAAGTAAGTGATTGGAAACTGGGCTTTCCGGTTTGTTTTGTCGCGCTTTTTCAAACAAAGGTGAGTGAGTCTGACAAAACAGCTCCCAAGCTCTAGTTAGAGCAACCAATGACGGCAGAGCGTCAGCGCCTATCGCTTTGAGTTGCTGCTCCAAATCAGTCATTCGACTGTAAGCTCTCTAGAGAAATCTCAAATGATCCTTTATCTGAGTCAACAAACAGGCTATCTCCGGTGATCATCACTGATAGATCCATACTGCGTTCGACAACTTCTGACAGCGCTTCGATACCGTTCCAATCAAAGCGGTAGATGCTCGCATCATACTGGTGAACTTTATTTTTGGTCTGTTCCCACCAAACATCGGACTTACTGTTAAAAGAAAAGACATCCACTTTCTTAGCCAACCGGCAAGACTTCTTAATGCGATCAAGGGATGGCTCTCCGATATCCACCCAAAGTTGAATTTGGTCGTCGAGAGACTTGACCCAAAGGTCCGGCTCTTCAGTGGTTGATAAGCCTTTTGTTAGAGTCAGTTCCGGCTGCCATTTGACACAGAAGGCCAAAATGCGCGCCATCATTCGTGGCACTGTTTCTGATGGATGCTGTGCGACAGTAAGCTGTGTAGAGTCATACAAGTCGCGATTGGTGTCGGAAAGAGAAATTCGGAATTTGTAAATAGTGGGTTTAAGAGCCATGAGCCTTACTTATAGTCAAAAAAATAGCCAGCGTAATGCTGGCTATTGTAAATCTTTAGTACTAGACAATTAAAGTACTTTAATTTGCTCAGCTTGTGGGCCTTTTTGACCTTGAGATACTACGAACTCAACTTTTTGGCCTTCAACTAGAGTACGGAAACCGTCGCCAGTGATTGCTGAGAAGTGTGCGAAAACGTCTGGGCCGTTTTCTTGCTGGATGAAACCAAAGCCTTTAGTTTCGTTGAACCATTTAACTGTACCAGTAACAGTGTTAGACATAATGTATATCCTTGATAAACCTTGTAAAAGCCATACGGCACCGATAGCGTGGAAAAGGAGATTGCTATTGCGTACGACGTTGCGGTAGATATTCAAGTAATCCAACGAAACGGCGAAATTAAACAAGAACCGTTTTCTAGCTGCGATCCAGTCTAAAGCGAAGTGCAACTAAGTCAATAAAAATAAGGAGCTTTGTACAGTTTAATATCGTGTTTTCACTAGAAATTTGCGCTAGGTATAGTTTCGAAAATATTACTGATTAGCGTATAAATAGTGTAACATTCGTTTGGCTAGTAGATTGTATCGTTTTACTATTCTCTGGCTAATATTTAATCATTTATTGTGGAGGCCGTATGGCTAAGAACAAAGCAAAAGGTGACATTGGAGAGGTTGTCCTCATCCATGATGTCGAGATGGGTAGAGGGCAAGTGCAAGACAACGCCCTTAAAGCGATGGTAACCAGTAAGCTCTACAGAGCCAAGGTAGAGAAAGCGAAAAAAGGCAAAGGGAGTTATCAGCGCAACATGAAACACAGGGGTAAAGAGCCCTATTCAAAAGCCGCTTAACAAGCGAAGTTTGAATAGGGCTTTTTATTACCTGGCGACGAGCTACCTTTCTATCTTAGGTGAATAGATAGAGTATGCGGTGATTTGGCCTGCGACGATGGCTGAGAACATAAACAGTGCGGAAAGGCCAATACTCGGAATGGGCAAGACCGATTGCTCAAACACCGATTGACTCGCGCTGACCAGAACTCGGCTCCCCGGAACTAGAATGATGATCCCTTGTACGATGTATATCGAGCCGGTGAGGTCCATTTTTTTAGCCACCCAAGTACCATACAAAGTAATCAGAACTGTCGTAACCCAAGTGCCAACAACCCAACCACTCTCAAAGCCTAGATAAAATGGCCCCCACATGCCCAGAGCTGCAACAGGCAAACCAAGCAATATATCGGTAGGGCGTGCATTGAAGATGATGCCAAGTGAGATTGAGATTAGGAACAAACCGGAAATATGCAGCCAAGTCGGTACTTCATTAGTGTAATCAATGGATGCCGCTTGCCCCCAAACGGCTTCACCAATATTCAGCCCCATAACAATACCGACAAACAGCTTGATAAGCGTCAGCGCACTTTGCCCCAACAGACTTGTGCCTGAAACGAGATCATTAAACGCGAGACACTCTAGCGAGTTTGCGATGGAAAGTCCGGGGACGAAGAGAACAATGGCAGCGATACACAAAGCCCAAACGGGGACGGCAGCACCTGTGCTTGCGAACCAAGCAACTAGCATCCCAGTGATAAGCGCAGCAATAAACTCAACGGCAATCGAACGGCGAGCTTTGCAAATCTGTTGAGCGCCCCATACTAGAAAACCTAACAAGACAGAGAACAAAACCGCATCTAGCGTGCTGCCAACGAGCATTAGGTACGCAGGCGGGATGCCCATATTAGCCAGCGCAATGACCCACTTAGGGTAACCCACAGGCTCTGGCACGGGCTCGCTGCTTGGCTGGTTGATTCTGATGATGGTATTGGCAAGCAAACTTAAGTTAATTGATGCAGGCTGGTGGCGCTTCATCACTACCGCATTATTGTCATCAGGAAACTGATAGTTAACGGTCGTCGGGGTTGCCTGGATCATAACATCCACCCCATGTTTACGAGCATAAAACTGAGTGTATTTCTCAAGTTTGTATGGCGCACAGCCACTGCGGTGAAGGGTATCGCCGATCTCGACTATCTTCTTAATTCGGTACTGGGAAGGCATGGTATGTGATACGTATAAATCTGTGACGCAAAGGTACCAAAGCCCTTCTAATGAGACGAGACACAATGCAGTGAACAGTGGTTAAGCTCACACAAAAAAGTTATCCCTCATGCCTGTATCTTGTCGATTTTCGAAAACTAAGTTTTTGGACTCATAAGTTTGTCAATTTGACTGCACATTTAGTGTTCTCATTCACATATATCGAAATAATTTAAACTGTAACAATTGTTATTTGTCTGTAACATTTAAAAGCTAGCCTTTTATGCTATTACCCTAAGTGTAAGTATACAAAGAATCCTTATTATATATGCATTTAACAAATTATTTACAATTGGGTTATCTATGAAATCTGTGTAATAAATAGACAAAAATACTGCTTGAATTTAAAACTAGATGGGCGAAAATATACGCAAAATGAGTTTGCAGAAATGAAAGGAAGCTTTTTCTAGTTTTTAAGAGCGAGGCAAAATATGAAACTATTCATTATCTTCATGGTGTCGATTTCCGCGGGTGTAGCGTCGGCAGATCACATTCATTCATTCTTGCTTGGTCTTTACGTTTCTACTCTTGCGGTAGGTAGCTGCTACTGGTTTGCATTCCGCAGTAGTCGTTTCCCGCAACTAGCACTTCTGCTATTGCTTTGTGGTCTATTCTCTAAAATCGCAGTGACGGTTGCGGGCGTATCTTGGGGAATCTCGCAAGACCTCATTAGTTCACCACTAGTATTCTCACTCTCGTACTTGTTCTTCTCACTTGTCGCAAGCTATGTTTGGTTTGTTTACCGCGAGAAGTTAATGGCAAGAAAGAAAGCACGCGAAGAGCTAAAAGCTGCTTAATAGAAAACTAAGCCAAAAGATTACAGAACCAGCGTCTCGGCGCTGGTTTTTTTGTATCTAAATCTGGCGACTGGGTAAATATTTACCAAAATTCCTACTGAATAGTAACGATTGATGTCAAAGCTGCTGATTCTATTGCAAGGTTGTCTATACTGAGGTCGTTACTCAATCATTTAAAGTGAGACGTCGCATATCATGACCACGCGTTTTCTAAAATTCACCGCGCTTCTTTCGACATTTTCTCTTTCATTTGGTGTATTTGCCGCACCTACCATTATCCCGGATCCTCCGACATTAGGCGCCAAAGGGTATATCTTGATTGATTACCATACTGGTGCCGTGTTGGTGGAGAAAAATGCGGACAAGAAGCTTAATCCAGCGAGCTTAACCAAGTTGATGACTGCTTATGTTGCAGGACAGGAAGTAAAAAGCGGCAATGTTTCTCTCGACGATCAAGTTCGTATTAGCCGTAAAGCTTGGGCGAAGAACTTCCCTGATTCTTCAAAAATGTTTATCGAAGTAGGGACAGATGTCCCACTCATCGACTTGTACCGTGGTTTGATTGTTCAATCCGGTAATGATGCCAGTGTGGCTATTGCCGAGCATGTAGCGGGCAGTGAAGATGCTTTTGTTAGTTTAATGAATAGCTGGTCGCAAAAACTTGGTCTTGAGAACACCGGATACACTAATCCGCATGGCTTGGATAGCGATGGATTGTATTCAACGCCACATGATATCGCTCTGCTCAGCCAAGCTATTATTCGTGATTTGCCTGACATCTATTCGCTGTATAGTGAAACTTCATACACTTATAACGGAATTACGCAATACAATCGAAATGGCCTACTTAGAGACAGAAGCCTAAATGTTGATGGCATGAAAACCGGTTATACGAGTGGAGCGGGATACAGCTTAGCGACTTCCGCGACCAGTGGTGACATGCGTTTGATTTCGGTCGTGATGGGTTCTAGCAGTACGAAAAGCCGAGAGTCGGAAAGCAAGCAATTGCTGAGTTACGGTTTCAGGTTCTTTGACACTGTGTCTCCATCTAAAGTGACAGACACGTTAGCAGAAGCAAAAGTGTGGATGGGGAGTGAAGACCTTGTCCCTGTTGGCGTCGATAAACAAGTATTGATCACCCTACCAAAAGGCGGTGCGAACAAGCTTAAAGCCGAAATTGAATACAATGGGGAGCTTGTTGCACCAATCAACCAAGGAGAGACTGTCGGACAGGTGATCTACAGTATTGATGGTGAAGAGGTCGCAAGCGCAACATTGGTTGCTCAGCAGGATATTGAAGAGGGTGGTTTGTTCAAGAAGTTGTTTGATTGGTTTAAACGCCTAATCTCAGGTTGGTTTTAACCATACCTAACATAAACAAGAGGATGCACTGGGCATCCTCTTTTTTGTATATAAACGACTTACAGCTTGTTCCAAGCTGATTGCCAGTGAGAACCAACGCCTGGTTCGTACTGCGTCGCCGATGGTGACCACTGTACACAGTAACCTGAGTATGGGAACTCTTTACACTGATAAACCGCACCATCACTGGCTAATACTTTAGTTCCCGCTGTGTAGCTTTCTAAGCCTTGTGGGAAGACAAAGTCGTAGTCACCAGGTGGTGGCGTTTGATCTTCTACTAGGTGGAAATCTAGCGTGTTTTGGTCAATTACTTTACCTTGGTCGTCTTTGGTAACCACCACTAACATATGATGCCCTGGCTCGGACTTAGATAGAGTCATCGTCGTGCCTTCAACCTCACCGTCTTTCAGCTCCTTCGAGTATGAAGCTAATGGTTCGCGATGGTGGTTGTAGACAGTTAACTCAGCCGTTAAGTCGCCTGTGGCGGTTAGTGTCAGGTCAAGCTCTGTCGGTGACTCGCCAATTACGTACTCTGACTGAAGCCCTACAACATCAAGGTCGTATTCTGGCTCTGGTGTTTCAAATTTATAGCCGATTTCAACGCTGTTGAGTCCTGATCCTGCTTTTAGGTAGACTGGGTTGGTTCCATAAACAGGGGTAAATTCGCCTTGGTCATTAAGCTGTCCGGCACGAATTTGGCTTTGCTCTTGGTTAATCTTACTCGCTAGAGCATAAGACCAGTTGTTTGCTTTACCTTGTTCGCTGTTTTGAATCACGAGTTCTGTGCTGTAAGACGAGTTCTCACCGCTGCTGTCAAACACACGGGTATAAACTGTATCGCCAACACTGAGATCGAGCGTAGGGTTGATTTGACCGCCTTGACTCCAATCAGGAATCACTGGGCCATCACCATCGAATTTTACGTCGATAACATTGTAGAACGAAGCAGCCGTATCGCCCACATCCCAAACAGCAAGGATCACTTGATAACCTTCTCGCTCAGGAACGTTACAAAGGTGGCTAACACGTTTTGGTGGCTGAACCATTCCCCCATCGACAACACAGAAAGGCGTGAGGTCAAATGAACTGCGCGCGAGGGGCTGATTAGGGTTCCAATCTGCTTTGGTGATGTAGTATTTCCAGTCTTTAGTGACGTGATTGGCAGTGAAAGTCCACTCAAAGTACTGAGAGCCCGATTTGATAGGTCGTTTAACCCAACGGTCAGCGGTTTGCTCATCCAACGCCGCTGCTAGCGAGGTTTCAGCGCTGGCAATTTTACCATCGCGTGGGCCTGTTTCAGGGAAACCATCTGGCCCTTCTACACTTTGCGGTTCATATTGAATCGCACCACAGTTGGTGTTCTTTTCGTTTGTGTCACTGGTTGGAAACTTACAAAGTGCCGCGCGGCCTTCAGCAACGCCATTTTCGTACGCTGAAACGTACCCGTGGCCGAAGCTAGCACCGCTCACACTAAGTAGAGCTAACGCAATGAGTGATTTGTTTGGGAGTTTGTTCATCATTTGTCCTTATCTATGGATAACAAAAAAGATGACACTCCGGCACGCGAAACATCTAGCGAGACTCGCTAAATGGCAACCCCGCTATCATAGACATAAGATGTCGACAGACCGGTGGCTTTGCGTCCTAACCTTTCGGATAGTTTGCCTGAAGTGCAGCCTATACTTGCCGCAATATATTGTTAGATTACAAAGTAATGAGTTTTGTATAAGCAGGCGAAATGTAGCTAACGCCAATCAGAAAAGCTAAGCCCAAAACTTAAATGTGGAATGATAATCTCGATCTGAATTTCTTGTCGCAAATTAACTTGCTAATTACATATTGACTAATTTATTAACCTATTGAAATTAAATAACTAAGCGGTGTTAATGATGTGTTTTATGAATGATTTGGGTGTGATTTATTTTTGTCTCGTCCTGTCTGTAGCTGACGTTTAGCAGACAAAGCTTTGACTTTCACTTACCAAGCTCTGACAACCTCAAGTACCAAAACAACGACAATCCACCCCAAAATGTTATACAAGGAATCACGATGGAATTTACCGACAAAGATAGAGAGGCGCTCTACCAAATCTGGATGTCGAAAAAATCGAAAATGCGACTCACTCAGATGGAATTTGCCAAAAAGCTTGGCATGAATCAGCTCAGCTTTTCTCGCGTTTTAAGAGGTGAAACACCGCTTACTATGTCTTTCGTGAGCCATTTTTGTCGACTTCTTCATTTAGAACCTAAAAATGTGGTTCCAAGCCTGAAAGAAACCAATGAACATGGTCCAAAGGTGGTGTACCTACAAAGTCGCATGAGTGTCGATGGTGAAATTCAAAATGCTTACATTGAAGGCAATCAAGTGATCGTTGAGTACGCGCACACGGTACATTCTTCTTGATCCCAATATAACCAATTTGAATAGAATACAATTGGACATCTAAATATCATATGGTATAGCATTCTGGTTTCAAATATAAACTAGAGTGCTTTACATGAAATCTTTCAAGGTCTTGCTTTTAATCGTGGTGAGCGTATTCGTGGTTGGATGTGCTGGTGGGCCTGTTCAACGCGCCACTAAATTTACCAGTTATGAAGACTTTCGAGCAGGGCCTGAAGGCGGTGTCGATTTAGTATGGGCTCGCATTGGCCTAAGAGACGCAAAACGATTAAGCGAAAAGCTGGATGAGTATGATTCGGTAGTGATTGACCAAGTGTTTGTCGTTACAGAAGAAAGCACCCTAGATAAAGAAGAAATCCAAGAGCTGACTGATTACATGGTCGCTCGTCTGATTGAGAAAATCTCCCTCCATAAACAAGTTGTCTCAGAGCCGACAGGGAATACTCTGCGTTTGAGTATCGCATTGAGTAATGTTGAAACTTCGAATCCAGTACTGGCGGTTACGAGCAGCGTACTGCCATTTGGTTTAGCCATCTCAACCATCTCCAAAGTCACCACTGGCGAGCATACCAATGTGGGTAGTGCGAGTGTTGAGTTGCTTGTTAGTGATGCGCAGGACGGTACACCACTGTTTGCCGCCATTGATAGAGAGGCGGGAAACAAAGACTTTTCTACAATGATTGACTCGCTTGATGATGCGAAAGACGCGATTAACTATTGGGTAGAGCGATTAGGTGTTACTCTACAAGGCTGGGAACAGCCATAGAAAACCTTAGCAATGCTTGAAAAAGAAAATCTAATTAAACTTGCACGAATGCAAATGCCGTTTGGTAAGTACGCGGGTCGCGTGCTTATCGACTTACCAGAAGAGTACTTACTTTGGTTTGATAAAAAGGGCTTTCCGAATGGGGAGCTCGGTGATCTCCTCAAGTTATGTTTAGCGCTAAAGATCGAAGGATTAGATAGCGTTGTTAAGCCCTTAAAGCGCATGTAACCTTCCACAATCGCTCCCTGTATTTAATTTAAAGATGTACTATGAATTTTGATATCGATGCACTGAGACATCACCAACTGGTCGAAGACGGTCAACTAGAGGGTTGTTACATTCATCAACCTGCTCAAGGTAGTCAGCAAGATGACAAAGCCGTTTTGGCAGAGCGTCAAGCGTTAGAAAAGATGGGATATAAGGTAGTACAGGTTCAGGCTAAAGGCAGAACAACAACGTTTGCCGAGGCGATGCAAAAGTTTGCGAAAAAGAGTGGCCATCAGCCTAGCTAATCAGCGAACGAAGCTTACCTCAGTATCCTTAAACTCTCCCCAGATAACTCCTGTCCTATTGAAAAGAGTCAGACCGTAAAGCTGACTCTTCTTACATTTATTTTTTGCTCGGGCTATTCGTCGATTTCAACTTACAGAACAACTGTTAGTCCATTCGGGTGATAAAGGTTTGTTCGTCATCCACAAAAGCCACATAGCCGCCATGATAGATAAACACCCGACCGCGCCCCTCAACGATGCAGGCAAGCTGAGGGTTTAGATCTTCTTCGTTGTTCTTGCTTTGAAACGTGCCAGTATCCGTAATGACGCCATTGAGTGAAGGCAAATATCCATAAGTACTCTTGGCTTGATCAATCAGGCTCAATTCACTGGTGATAGAGAAGCAAGAGGGGATCGCACCAGCGTCTTCGATAAATATAGGTTTCAGCTCTTCAAAAGCGGTAATCACTAGCCAGTCGATGCCGTTAACATGATGGATAAACATAGGGTTTCTCGTTAATTCTGATGCGCAGATTGTATCACTATCATGAGATAACCCAATAGAGGGTTAGGTTTTAAGGGCGGCGGCTCTGTGTCAATTCCGGCGAATAAGTGTTATAGCTCAGTTTTACTCCTCACTCCCAAAGCAAGTGTTTAGTTTGGTGTTTACATTATCTTTGCTTAGGTTTAGTGGTAGTTAGCTGCACCTTAGCAAGGCGTTATGCACCAAAGATTGGGTTGACATCTATGCTTTTGTGTAAAATACGGATGATCTCTATTTTTTGACTGCCGATCTGGCGGTAAAATATTACGTGGCTGCTTTGTGGGAATTTCCGGTAACCTTTTCTTATTTCGTCACAAGCTTTACCAATATCAGGGTTTTCAGCTAGCAGCCAAAATGATTCATCAAATTGTTTTAAATAAACATTTCGTTGTTCACGCCCCCAGCGGCGTGAAGTAAATAAAGCGATATCACGCAAATCAGACTTTGCTTTGCTGGTTAGTTGAAATGGTCTCACTTTCTTTCTTCGCTATCTAGCTCATTGATAAACGAATCAAGGTCATAGTCAGCAGTTCCACTTTCTTCGCCTTCTACGAGTAGTTGCCTTAAAGTGTTCATTTTAGTTTCTTGAGTCTCAAGTAAGCGTAGCGCCGAGCGAATAACCTCGCTTGCTGAGCCGTATCGACCGCTTTGAACTTGATTTGCTATAAATACATCAAAGTGGTCGCCAAGAGTAATGCTCGTGTTTTTGGCCATGATGCTTTCTCCAATACCAATGAATACCTAATTATGGTACTTAATAGCCTGATTGGCAAGGCGCCGTTCAATGTGTCAATTCTCCTAATTTCAACTCTAAAAAAGCGCGGGTCGCCGTACTTGGCGACATTTCAATGGCCAGTTTGTAAAAAGTACAAGCTTCTGATTTATCTCCTGTTTTTCTGAGAATATGCGCTCGTGCCGCGTACCAAGGTTGGTAATCCTTAAGGTCTTCTTTTAGCTCGTCTAACCTTTTAAGTGCAAGTTCCGCACGCTCTGTTTCTGCAAGCACTACTGCCCAATTCAAGGCGACAACTGGAGTAGGTTCGAAACGCCATAGTGATTGATAAAGCAAAGACATCTGAATCCAATCAGGGTTGGGCTTCATCATATGACAGTCTGCAATCGCTGCTTTGATCTGAAAAGGACCAGGTCTCCTTTTTTCGATGGCCTTGGAAAGGATGGATTGAGCTTCCTCAATATTGCTTTGTTGCCATAATGTGCTGTCCTGTTCTTCAACAGGCACTACAGCACCACTAACATTGATTCGAGCAGTGTTTCTCGCATCGGTAAGTAGCATTAATGCCAATATACCTTCTACTTCTGGTTCATTGGGTCGTAGTGTCATCAAAAGTCTGGCCAAAAAGATACCCTCTTGGCATAGGGAGCGTGGGCTCGTATCTTCTGTTACATAGCCAGTGGTGAATATCAAATAGATGGTTTTAAGCACCGTTTCCAATCTGTCATCCCATTTGTCTTCATCTGGGGTCGAGAACGGAATGCTTTTGGCTTTAAGCGAGGCTTTTGCGCGATACAGTCGCTGCCCCATAGCTTTTTCGTTATCTAGGAAAGCGGCGGCGATTTCCTTGGTCGTTAAATTGCAGACCGTACGTAGGGTCAACGCGATACGTGACTTTTCTTCCAAGGCTGGATGACAGCAGGTAAAGATGAGCCGTAAACGTTCGTCCGGAATGGCTGCATGAACGTCATACTCTAAGCCAGTGGTAAAATGGTCAGCTAGATCCACCGTTTTACGTTGCTCTCGTTGTACCCGACGAATCTGGTCTATTCCCTTATTTAAGCCGACTCTCATTAGCCAAGCCTTAGGGTTATGAGGTGGCCCGGACCGAGTCCAGTGTTTCAAGGCCGATATTGTTGCTTCCTGTAGGGCATCCTCGGCTAATTGAAAATCATTAAGGCGCGAAATAAGCCCCGCCAAAAGCAGTCCTCTGTCCTTATGCAAGAGATCATGAATAATATGACTGACAGCGATAGCTTTTGAAGAGGCGTTATTCATTCGTTAATCTGCTTCACTATAATTCAGCAAAGGACGAACCTCGATGGTGCCGAACTTAGCCACAGGAATGATTGCTGCACATTTCAATGCGGCGTCCAAGTCGGGCACGTCAACAATATAGTATCCCCCCAAGTTTTCGCGTGTTTCTGCAAAGGGACCGTCCATGGTTTCTACCTTACCGGAGTGGATTCTCAATGAAGTAGCCGTTTCTACCCCCTCCAATCCTTCGCCACCAACAAGTACGCCATCTTTTTCGAACGTCTCTGAGGTAAGGGCAAAATCTTCCATCATCTTGTCAAATTCAGGAGTACCAAATGCTGGCTCTTTATCTGGTGCAGCATAAAGCAAAAGCATATATTTCATCTTAAGTTTCCTTCTGGTTTGTTGTTTCCTACTCAAGGACGTTTTCGCTTCGCCATTTTCGACACGAACTTAAAATTTTTTTAACTCTGTGAATGAATGTACATTAGAACGTAGACTAAATAGCTATCAATGATGAGATTTGTGCTAGGTGTCGTTTAAGTGTTTGATTGACAGGGTAGGGGCCGCCAAGAACTCGGTAAGCCCATCCAATCATGGATAAGCAGTACTAGCGGATCGTTGTCACTCACTTTAGCTCAGTAGCCCTGGTAATCATTACCTTTTACATTGTAAATTTCACTTTCACCTGCCTGACCAATACAGGTAAATAAAGGAAGAATAGGCCCAATTGTTGATTTCATAGAACACCTCCGTTGTCGTAGAAGTGTAGTACGCAAATTGAAACTAAAGGGTACAAAAAAGCCTCCCGAAGGAGGCTTGAACTGTAAGGAAAAGAGTAGAATTACATCGCAGCTTCAAAGATCGCAGAGATCTCTTCATGTGTTGCTTGTTTAGGGTTAGTAAAGCCACATGCGTCTTTTAGAGCATTATCGGCTAGTACTGGAATATCTTCAGATTTAGCACCTAACTCTTGGATACCTGCTGGAATACCTACATCTTTAGCAAGACCCACGATGGCATCGATAGCGGCTTCAGCTCCTTGCTCAGCGCTCAATCCCTCTACTTCAACGCCCATTGCTTTCGCTACGTCTCGTAGACGTTCAGGGCAAACCTGCGCGTTGTAGCGTTGAACGTGTGGAAGAAGAATTGCGTTACATACACCGTGCGGTAGGTCGTAGAATCCGCCTAACTGGTGCGCCATTGCGTGAACATAACCTAGAGAAGCATTGTTAAATGCCATACCTGCCATGAACTGGGCATAAGCCATCTGTTCGCGAGCTTCGATGTCGTCACCATGTTCTACGGCTTTACGTAGGTGTGCTTGAATTAGCTCGATCGCTTTAATCGCTACCGCGTCAGTGATAGGTGTCGCTGCGATTGACACATAGGCTTCTACAGCGTGAGTCAATGCGTCCATACCTGTCGCGGCTGTAAGTGATGCAGGTTTAGCCAGCATCAGTTCAGGATCATTAACCGAAATCAGTGGCGTTGTGTGCTTATCAACAATAGCCATCTTAATGTGGCGCTCTTCGTCTGTGATGATACAGAAGCGCGTCATTTCAGATGCAGTACCTGCGGTAGTGTTGATTGCGACAAGTGGTAGCATTGGCTTCGCTGATTGGTCAACACCTTCGTAGTCACCGATTTTTCCGCCATTTGAAGCGACCAAAGCGATACCTTTAGCACAGTCGTGTGGAGAGCCGCCGCCTAGAGAAATGACAAAGTCACACTCGTTGTCGGCAAGTAGTGATAAACCATCATTTACGTTGCTGATTGTTGGGTTTGGTTGAGTGCCATCAAATACTACAGTCTCAACATCACGCTCAGACAACATGTCTTGTACTTGCTTAACCATACCAATTTGGCTAAGAATTTTGTCTGTAACGATAAGACCTTTTTTGAAGCCTTGAGATTGGATGCTATCAGCAGCATCTTTTAGGCAGCCTGCGCCCATTAGGTTTACTGTAGGGATGAAAAATGCACTTGTCATTGGATTGCTCCATATTCTTATAGATTTAAAAACTGCATTTAGATTCGCATAACTATCCCATCAAAAATCTTGATCTTAGACAATTAACTCACCCAAAAGGGGTAGGTTTGGCTGCGAAATGTGAGGTCAATCTAGTTGCATATTTATCGTATATAAACTTGTTAAATATTAGTGGGTTAGCGCAATCGTTTTCTCAACAGCAATTGGGGTTAAATAAGATTCATATTGCTTTATGAAAACTAAAAAGCCCCTATCCACAGAACATGGATAGGGGCCATAACATAAGGTAACTATGCGAGTTTTACTAAGCGCTCAACGAGCTTGTCGATACCACTTGCGGCCTGCGAAATACTCTCGGCCAGCATATAGGCAGGCGTTGATAGCACTAGGTTTTGCTCGTCTACGACAATATCGCTGACATCGCAATTGACGTGCTCACCACCCAAAGCGTTAAACGCGGCTGCAGTTGCTTCGTCGTTACCTATCGTGCCTTTCACTCCTTGACCGTAAATCATTGGAATAATAGTAGGCGCAATACATAAGTATCCAGCAGGTTTGTTGGCTTGAGCGAAGGCGCGACATGCAGAAGCAACATGGGTGTTGATGCTGCACTCAGCGCCACTCACGGCAAAATCAGTCAGGTTTTTGGCTGCACCGAACCCACCAGGTACCAGTAAAGCATCATATTCCTCGACATTAAGCTTCGCGACATCTTCAATATTGCCGCGTGCAATACGTGCCGCTTCGACAAGAGCATTGCGTTGCTCATCCATTTCTTCTCCTGTCTTGTGATTAATGACATGGAGTTGATCAATATTAGGAGCAAAGCAATGCCATGAAGCACCTTGCTTTTCTACTGCGTGTAAAGCGAGCACGGATTCGTGAATTTCTGCACCATCGAATACCCCCGAGCCACTGAGAATAACTGCAATCTTTTTCATTTTATGTTCCCTTATAAACGTGCGCTAATAGGGTAGTAAAAATTGCTCTTTAGTGACCTGATGAGCCTCTCAATCTTCCAGTTCAAGTTCAGGAGTTGGCTCATATTCATGTTCTAATTCTGGGCTATCCTCATGATCTTCTTCAGAATAGTTTTTTACTACGAACGGGATAAGCATGACACTAGATGGGAAAAATCGTTTCATTTCGAATGTCTCCTAGAACAGCAGGTATATGGCTATTCTGAACGGATGACAGCCGTTAAAAATTGTCTTACATCATTAACTGACTGAGAAAGTCGACCAATGTAAAATTATGAGCTTAGTGTCACATTTGGCTTTCTAAGGTAGTAACCCTTCATCCCAATAGGGTGTTTCTGTTCCCAATCGTTGGTTGATGAAATCAATAAAGGCTCTAACCTTGTGAGGCATGTGTTTCTTCTCTGGGAACACTGCATAGACGGCGTGGCTCGGTAAAGCGTAGTCTGATAAAACGACTTGTAAGTTACCTGCCGCAATATCTTTCCCTGCAATAAAGGTGGGAAGGTTTGCAATGCCACTTCCTCCCAGAACCGCCCGACGTATCGCTTCACTATTGTTGACCACCAAGCGACCTTTAGGAATGACTTTGAACTCGTTTCCTGCAGAGTGAAGTGACCATTCAGAACCTCCGCGATAATAGCTGTATTGCAAGCAACTGTGCTTGGAGAGATCGCTAGGTTTACTCGGCAAGCCATGCAGAGATAAGTAACTGGGTGCCGCGCAAAGGACGCTTCTACAGGGCGCTAGACGCTTTGCAACCAAGTTAGAAAGGGGTAAATCACCGATTCGGATTCCAACATCAAATCTCTCCGCGACAAGATCCACCATGCGATCTTCTAAGTTAAGGTCAATTTCGACATCTGGATAGAGGGCTAAAAAGTCAGAAATGAGTGGGGCAATGTGTAATATACCAAATGACATCGGCGCTGTTACTTTGAGTGTACCTCTTGGGTTGCCTTGGAGCTCAGTGACCGCATCAATCCCTTGCTGCGCTAGTGAGAGAGATTGGACAACATAATCGTAATAGCGCTGACCCGCTTCGGTTAGGCTAAGTTTGCGTGTGGTACGGTTAATGAGTCGAATGCCTAGCTCATCTTCTAATTGAGTAATTCGCTTGCTTACCGCCGATTTGGTGATGTTAAGCTTGCTGGCTGCGGTAGAAAAACTGCCACTTTCAACCACTGAAACAAAGATAGGAATCGCAGAAAAAGCTTGCATTGGTTGAGCTCCAGTAAACAATAAGTTTCTTTGTGAGGGTATTATCATCTAAAAGAAAACAATTTACACTAGCAGCGAGAATTTGAGGAGATAATAATGAAGTACGATTGGATCTTATTTGATGCTGACGAAACCCTGTTTCATTTTGATGCCTTTAAAGGGATGCAGCTAATGTTCTCTCGTAAAGGAATTGACTTCACGCAAGGCGACTTTGAACACTATCAGAAGGTCAACAAGCCGCTGTGGGTCGATTATCAAAATGGCGCAATTACTGCGCACGAGTTAAAGCATACTCGATTCAAAGAGTGGGCAGACAAGCTAGAAACGACGACGTCAGAGTTAAACTCTTCATTCCTTGAAGCCATGGCGGATATTTGTACGGTTCTACCCGGCGCGAAAGAGTTGATGGAAGCGATTCATGGCAAAGCAAAAATGGGCATCATCACCAACGGTTTTACTGATCTTCAGGCGATCAGACTTGAAAAAACCGGGATGACCCAGTACTTCGAACATGTCATCATTTCTGAAGAAGTTGGGGTAGCGAAACCCGACACCGCCATTTTTAGCCATGCCCTTGAGAAAATGGGTATGCCTTGTAAAAGTAAGGTGTTGATGGTGGGTGATAACCAGCATTCCGATATCTTGGGTGGTCTTAACTTTGGTATTGAAACCTGTTGGCTGAATAGCAACGGTATGGAACAAGACCATTCAATCTCGCCTCACTACACGGTAAGCTCGTTGCATCAATTAAAAGAGATTTTGATTGCTTAGCGAGTGATCCTAAAACGCTTAACACCAGTACTTAGTACTAAAGTTTGTATTAAGGGAAGTGAAGATGTCGGTATTGGGAAAAATAGTTGATCTAGATGAAGGTCATGGCTACGGCTTTATCAAGCAGGAAAACGAAGACGACAAAGTGTTCTTTCACGTGAGAGATATCGCGGTCTCCTCCATTGAACCTCATATCAATGAGCTGGTAGAGTTCGATGTTGAGTCGGACCTTAATGGCTGCCGTTTGGCTCTGAATATCTCTCCAACTTTAATGAAGTAACGTTATTTAAGCATCTGGAGCGTGTTGTCTAATGTAGTATTCGAGGCATTTTTCTGCTGAAGTCTCGAATACTTCATCAATGATATTGAGCTTGTCTATGCGATCAATTCGAAAGTGACGATAGTCATCTCTTAGCTCACACCAAGCAACTAGCGTCCAAATCTTTCCCCAAAATATTTGCCCGAGTGGCTGCAATTTACGAACGGTTTTATTTCCGTTTTGATCACTGTAATCAACTTCTATCTTTAATTTGGCATCAGTGGCATGTCGGAGCATTTTGCTGCGCGTCGCATCTTTTGTAGAAGTGTGAATTTCCGGCACGAATATCGGAAAGCTCTCAATCTGTTTCTTCAGTCGATCGGGAAGGACAGAGAGTATTTTGGTTGAGGCCGATTTCGATGCGGTGGCGAGTTCATCATCGGACCAAGCTCGCACCATTCGCATACCTAGCTCTAGTGCTATCATTTCTTGATCAGTGAACATCAAAGGCGGCAGATGAGAATCAGCATGCAGTAAATAGCCAACACCAGCTTCTCCTTGTATCGGAACGCCGGAGTTGAGTAATGATTGGATATCTCTGTAGATGGTTCTTTCGCTCACTTCCATTTGCTCGGCAAGGTGGGAAGCCGTGACAGCATAACGCTTTGAGCGCAGTAGAGTTAGAAGTTCAAAAAGCCGTTCTGATTTACTCACTTGTCTTCCTAACATTAGAAGTTGTAGAACAAAGGAAAGTTGGGGGCCGCTATGGCACCCCAACTAATGACTCGTTGCTATTGGTATTTAGCTGCTAGGTCACTCATCATAATTGTCTGATGTTGCATGATGACAGACTCTGGGTCAATTAAAGCCATCAGCGGTTTACAATCCTCACTAGCCATAAATTGCTCACCAGCCGCTTTTGCGTTATCCATCGAATCCCAGTAGACCACGTCCGTCCAAGTGCCTGAATCTTGGTCAAAGCTTAGCGATCGATATTCAAAACCGTTTAACGACGATACAAATTTCTGACTCTGTTCACTAGCCGAAACGAGCTGCTCTGATGTTGCATTTTCTAGTAATTTGAAACGAACGATTTCGATGACACTTTTCATAGTTTAATTCCTTGTTTTGTGTTGTTTAGGCTCGAATTAAGAATATGAGAGTGGTGTGTCAGAACCTGTCAGGAGTGTTTCACTTCAAAAAAATACGAGAAAATAGCGTAAATATGCGCATAGTGGAATATGTGTGCTATAGGTATTTAAAGAAAGTTTATAACGATCAATACATTTAACGTTGTTGCTAGGAAGAGGAAAACTATGTCCATTCAAGGAACGATCGCTCAGTGGGATCAGAACAAAGGATACGGTTACATTGCGGTAGAGAATCAAGATACCCAGATTCGTTTTCATATTAGTGATTTAGCGAATGCATCACAGATTCCAAGTGTCAGTGAACCAGTGGTGTTTAGGTTGGGGGCAGACAGCAATGGCATGATGCGAGCGATCGAAATTCAACGGCCCGTGGTATTTAACTTCTCATTGGCGATTGCAATTTGGTTTTGTAGTGCTTTAGTCGGCAGCGTCGTTCTTCTCGATTTTCCTTTGGTCGCTTGTATGTTTTACCTTGCTGTTAGCACAGTTACTTACACTGTGTATGCGTTCGATAAACATGCCAAACTAACAGGCACGTGGCGTGTCCCTGAAATAACCTTCCATTTGCTCAACTTACTGGGTGGATGGATTGGTGCCTTGTTTGCTCAGTCATTTATGCATCACAAGTATCATGATATTGGCTTTAAGTTCTTATTCTGGACGACGTTGGTACTCAATATTCTGTTTTATTGTTGGTTGAATACTGATCAAGGGGCGATAATGCTTCATGAGTTTGTTTATCAATATCGAGTGTTATAGCGCTTAACATCAAACATTGAAAAAGGGCTCTGTTGAGCCCTTTTTGCTACCTTGAGGTTAACAGCGCTACGGTCGTTCACCCGCTGCTAATCTGCGCTCGATATCGGCAACCACTTGTGGAAAGTCAGCAATGGTATCGATTAGGTAGTGTGGTGAGCTCTTGATAAGCTTCGCACGCGCTTTTTCACGTGCGGCATCCAACGTTGCTTCATCTGCCGATTGGTACTCTTCAAACGTCAGCCCCGCTTCGTTACCAGAAAGCAGTAGGCCTACGGTCCACATCCCCGCGTTATGACCTTCGTCGATACCCGGTGCAGCATCATCGACCTTGATACAGGCATTAACATCGGTCACGTTAAGCTCAATGACGTTCTTGAGTGCCATAAAAGGTGCAGGACGACCACCCTGAGGAAGATCATCTGTTGCGACTACATAATCGGGCTTGTAGCCGTAGTCCGCCGCAACAGGAACCAGTACGTCCATCACCTGACGAGGGTATCCAGAACAAGATCCAATCTTAATGCCCTTGTCTTTGAGATCGTTGACCACTTCAATTGCATTCAGGATTGGTTCTGCGTGGTCTGCGACTTTTGCTTTTTGCAAAGGCATAAACGCCGCGTAGATAGCGTCAATGTCTTCGCTAGTCATTGAGCTACCAAACTTCTCATTCCAACGTTTATCTACTGCAGGGATGCGACCAACGGCTTGGATGTGGTCCCATTTACCTAGCCCCATTGGTTCGCGTGCTTCTTCAAGGTCGATATCGAAATCAAAGCCTTGTTTGAATGCTTCAACAAAGATGCTAGTTGGTGCAAATGAGCCAAAATCGACGATAGTGCCAGCCCAGTCAAAGATAACAGCCTGAATTGGTGAGTTTTTCATGTTGAATCCTTTTTGTTTGACAAAGTGCCAAGTCATTGCTTTTACGGCACTTTGGATAATTTGAGTGATTAATAGTAGTTAAGGTCTTTGCACACTTTGGCGATCGCTTCTTCGAAGATGGCTAAGGCTTCTGTCAGTTGTTCGCGAGTGATGATCAGCGGTGGGCTAAGCTGGATCACATTGCCTTGCGACACCTTAAAGCTCATACCATGGTTAAGGCATTGGTAGAGCACGGCTTCGGCTTCGTCATAGGCGCGTTGCTTGCTCTCATGGTCGGTGACCAGTTCAATACCCCAAAGCATGCCGATGCCGCGCACATCGCCAATTACTGGGTATTTGGCTTTCATTTGTAGCAGCTTGTCACGCATGAACTGGCTGTCGGCTTTGGCTTTGTCTAGCAAGCCGTCTTGCTCTATCGCTTCCATGGTTGCCAGTGCCGCCGCGCAGCCGATTGGGCTTTTCTCATGGGTATAATGGCCCATCGAGATTTGCTCAGCAGTGTTGTATTTATCTTTGGTGATCATAGCGGCGATAGGCACTAAGCCTCCGCCTAAACCTTTACCAATACACAGAATGTCTGGCTCAATATCGTAAGCTTGATAGGTAAACCATTCGCCGCTGCGACCCATTCCGTTGGGAATGTCATCGATAATCAGCATCACATTATGTTTATCACAGATCTCACGGATGCGTTTCCAGTAGGCTTTACTTGGCACTTGAACATCGGTGTTGCGAACTGCTTCGGCGATAAACGCCCCGACACCGCCTTCTTTCTCAATCACGTACTCAAGGTAGTCGGCGTAATGCACGTCGCTGCCGTCTGGTGATGGAAGGGCGCCTCGGTAAGATACTGCTGGTGGTATGCGTTCTACGCCTGCCATTAGTGGGCCCATACCTTGACGGAAGCAGGCTTCACCACCAACAGAGATAGCATCCAGTGACGCACCATGGAAAGAGTCCCATAAAGAGACGACCTTGTAGTTGCCCGTGATGTGACGCGCCAGTTTCAGTGCCATACCAACGGCAGATGTGCCACCCGGCGCAAACAACACACGATTCAACGCACCACCACAGATTTGCGTTAGCTTCTCAGCGCATTCAATTGCAGTTTGGTTAGTAAAACGGCGTGGTGAAAACGGCAACTTGGCAATTTGCTCTTGCACACGTTTAATCACATGTGGATGTCCGTAACCCAACTGGTGAACATTATTGCCATGGAAATCCATGTACTTTTTGCCCGTCGAATCTTGGATGTAGATGCCTTCTGCTGCTTCTAATGTATCGAGACAAGGCGTCGACATAGCCTGATGCAGAAACACATCGGAATCTCGCTTCAACAATGCTTGCGTGCGTTCGTCGTCCATCGATGCATTCCAAGCTTGGCGCGCTGGTGTCGTGTTGACATCACCTTCGCTACGGAAGTGGGTCGGTTGTACATTTTCAGTCATAACGCTATCTCTTCCTGAAGGCTATTTAAGCAACTTGCCAGTACATGGCTTTTTCAATCGCACCGATTAGGCGCTCAATATCCGCAGGGTAAACTTCGCCAATGTTGCCGATACGGAAGCAATCTGCGTTCGATACCTTACCCGGATAAATCACAAAACCTTGTTCCTTCAAACGGGTGTAGAACTCTTTGAACTGGTAGTCACTGTGTGTTGGAGAGTAGAAAGAGGTGATGATTGGTGAATGAAGCTCATCATTTAGTAGTGGTTCAAAGCCGAGAGAGCGCATACCCGCAACCAGTGTTTTCTGGTTAGTCTGGTAACGGTTGTGACGCGCTTCGACACCGCCTTCTTGCTCAAGCTCTAACAAAGCTTGGTAGAAAGCGCGAACCGTGTGTGTTGGAGACGTGAAACGCCATTTACCGTGGTTCGCTTCCATACAGTGCCATTGGTCGTATAGATCAAGGCTTAAAGAGCGTGCCTGACCTTTGCATTTTTCTAGCTCAGTTTGTTTTGCGATTACAAAGCCAAAACCCGGTACGCCTTGAATACATTTGTTTGCAGAGCTGATCATAAAGTCGATATTGAGCTTTGCGATATCGATAGGAATCCCACCAAAGCTCGACATTGCATCGAGAATCACCACTTTGCCGTGCGCTTTTGCCGTCGACGCAAAAGCTTCAATTGGGTTAAGCATGCCTGTTGTGGTTTCGCAGTGAACAATCGCTACATGGGTGATGGTAGGATCCGATGCCAATGCAGTTTCCACCTCGTTCAAGTGTGGCTGTGATGTTTCGCCTGGGGAAACTACATGGCATGGGATATTTAGATACTCAGCAATTTGAGCAATACGTGCGCCGTATGCGCCGTTGTCAACAACCAACAATTTGCCATCTTTGCCAATCGCGCTGCCAATTGTCGCTTCTACAGATGCTGTACCACTACCTTGCATCAGTACGCTAGTGTAGCCATCTTGCTCTGTTGCGAGTTTCACCAGCTTAGTGCGGATAACTTCTACGATGTCTTTGTTGTAGTCATCATCCCAAGTACACCAATCTTTAAGCATGGCTTCGCGAACGGTTTCAGATGTCGATAAAGGACCCGGAGTCAGCAGTAGGTATTCGTTTTTCATCTCGATTTCCATTTTAACTATTTTTGGTCTACACCAGAATTTGGATTTACTTTAGCAAGAGGAAAAAACAACAGTAAAGGTCAGAAAGTCGAATTTAATAAAACTTTCATATGAAAAATTCGCCGGCAAAATTGCGCACAGTTTTTCGTCAATTCTTTAAAAAAGTGCCATTTTTTGTTCATTGAATCGTAATAAAGCGCTTTTAGGGTGTATTACGTCAACTGGTACAGACCAATGCTAACTCGGCAAGGTTTAACAAACGTAATAGTCTTAATTGGAGAAGATGATGAAAAACCGTTTGATGAAAGGATCGCTAGCTGCACTTGTTTCTCTGCTGGCAACAAACGCAATGGCAGCACAGGAAGTGACGGTTTACACGGCTTTCGAAACTGACATTCTGGCAAAGTACAAAAATGCTTTTGAAAAAGAAAACCCTGATATCAAAATCAAATGGGTTCGTGATTCTACAGGCATCATGACTGCTAAGCTACTGGCAGAAAAAAACAACCCGCGTGCTGAAGTTGTTTGGGGTTTGGCAGGTTCTTCGATGGCGTTACTAAAAGAAGAAGGTCTTCTACAGCCATACACGCCGAAAGGTCTGGATCAGCTAAATGCCAGTTTGAATGACCCGCAATCAAACCAAGCTTGGTTTGGTAACGACGCATTCTTTAACGCGGTCTGTTTTAACGAAGCGGTTGCTAAGCAGCTAAACCTGCCAAAACCGACATCTTGGCAAGATCTGACTAAACCTGTATACAAAGGTCATATCGCAATGCCTAACCCAGCTTCTTCAGGGACTGGCTATATGCAAGTCTCAGCTTGGTTGCAAAATATGGGTGAAGACAAAGCGTGGAACTACATGCGTGATCTAGATAAGAACATTGCACACTACACGCATTCCGGTTCTAAACCATGTGTACAAGCAGGCATGGGTGAAGTTGCGATTGGTATTTCAATGGCAAGCCGTGGCGCTAAGCTAAAAACACAAGGTGCTCCTTTAGCGGTGATCACGCCTAAAGGCATTGGTTGGGAATCAGAAGCGGTTGGCTTAGTGAAAGAGTCTGACGCAGCTAAGCGCGTAGTTGATTGGTCTATTTCGAAAGCAGCCAATGAGCTTTATATAGAGATGTACCCAGTAGTTGGTCACAAAGATGTGAAAGCAATTGTGTCTAACTTCCCGAATGTAGAAGCGAATATGGCTAAGATGGACTTTGCTCAGATGGGCAGCAAGCGAGCGGATATCCTAGCGGCTTGGTCGGCGAAATTTGACGCTAAATCAGAGCCAAAATCATAAGCTGATTAGGGTCTGTTGACCTTTTGAGCTGATTTTTGCAGCAGTTTGTGGGTTCTTTATGCAAGGCAGAGGCTTTGAATTGTAGTTGCTCTACCTGATAAGCCGATAACACAGCAGAAAGGAGCCACAAACGCTGCCCGAAGGGTTCGGCTAAAAGCGTTTTACTCTTTGTTGAGAGGTGTTTTGCTTAGAATGACTAGGCGACAAACAACTAGCCGTCCGCCACTCGCCGCGATTAAAACGCTTTTATCTCGAACAAAATTTAACCGCAAAAGGTCAACAGACCCTAGTTATTGAGATAACAAAGGAGAGCAGAGTTGCTCTCCTTTTTGCTTTTCAGGGAAGTTAAGGGCAAATTAGGATAACTGGATAACTGGATAACTGGATAACTGGATAACTGGATAACTGGATAACTGGATAACTGGATAACTGGAGGGCAAGGAAAGCATCATGAGAGTAGAAAGAGTTACAGCAGAACAAACACTCGCGCTCAGGCATGCGGTGTTATGGCCGACAAAGAGTCTGGAGTTTTGTCGCGTGGCAGAAGATGAATTTGGCTTTCACTACGGAGGCTTTATCGGAGATCAGTTAGTCGGTGTCGCATCGATCTTTGTTGAGCAAGATGAAGCTCGACTACGCAAATTTGCTGTTTTGCCTGAGTATCAAGGACAGGGTATAGGCTCAATGATGTTGGAAACCATGTTGAGCGAAATTCGAGATTTTCAGGCGACACTTTTTTGGTGTGATGCACGTGAATCAGCACTGGGTATCTATCTCAAATTCGGTATGAGTAAACAAGGTGAGCGCTTTTACAAAGGGGAAATTCCATACTTTAAAATGTCTCTTGAGTTGTGAACTTTAGGGCGTAGATTGACCTCGCTAATTGTTCGGTTACAGACAATAGGCTGACCGAGTGAATTCATTTTATTGTCATCTTTGCTCTATAAATTTGTCATGCCGCTGAAACAAACCAGATTTAAGGTTGGTATATACCATTTGGAGAGTGTGTTATGTCAACTAACCAACCTTACTTACAAATTGAAAATGTAGTGAAGCAATTTGGCCAGTTCACTGCGTTAAAGCAAATTTCACTGGCAATAGAGAAGGGCGAGTTTGTCTGTTTTCTTGGCCCTTCTGGCTGCGGCAAAACGACCCTACTACGAGCTATCGCTGGCCTTGACCTACCGACTTCAGGTGGCATCTATCAAGATGGACAAGAGACAACCTTCCTCCCTCCGGAAAAACGCGATTTTGGTATTGTTTTTCAATCGTATGCGCTATTTCCAAATCTTACCGTGCAAGAGAATATTGCCATCGGATTGAAGAACCAAGGGATGACCAATCAACAAGCCTTAGAAAAGGTTGATTATTGGCTTGATATGATTGGTTTACCGACTTCTGGTGAAAAGTATCCTAACCAATTGTCTGGTGGTCAGCAGCAGCGTGTTGCCCTTGCGAGGGCGTTAGCCTTGTCCCCAGGGTTATTGCTTCTTGATGAACCTCTCTCGGCGCTTGATGCCAAAGTTCGTGTTCACCTTAGAGATGAGATTTGCAAACTTCAACGCAAACTGGGTATCACCACAATAATGGTGACTCATGACCAAGATGAAGCGCTATCTATGGCTGACAGAATCGTTGTGATGAATCATGGCGTCATTGAGCAAGTGGGCACGCCACAAGAGATCTATCAACACCCTGCTACTCGTTTTGTTGCTGAGTTTGTTGGCAGCATGAATTTTATTTCTGCCTCCGCAGCGACTGATACTCAACTACGTATCGCTGAGTCGCTTATTCCCGCTCCTGTTATTGAAAACAAGCAAGTAGTGAGAGGGGATTGCTTTGATCTGGCAATACGCCCAGAAAGCATCCGTTTTGCCGAGCAATTTAATAATGCTCTACCTGTGAAGATCCGAGACAGAGAGTTCCTCGGTGCGTTTTATCGCTTTGAGTGTGAACTTCAGCATGACAAACAAGCCGCGCCGATCTTTATCGATGTCGCTGGCGAAGTGGTCACCGAGCAGAAGCTGCGTATTGGCGATATTCGATACATTCAGTTCTCAAAACAGGGGGTACGTGCATACCCAACGTTAAGCCCGAATGGCACTAAAGCAATTGCGGCTTAAGGTATCACTAATGGAAAGCAGAACTATGTACAACTCTGGAGTTAACTCTCGCTCATTTCGTCCTTCATCCCTTTTGCACAGGGTCAGTAAAGATAACCTAGTCCTATTTGGCTTATTGGCGTTCCTATTTTCAGCGCTAGCAATTTTTATTGTGATGCCTCTATGGGCGATGCTGACAAAAAGTGTTCAGAACAACAGTGGCGAATTTGTTGGGTTAGAGAACTTTGCTACCTATTTTGCCAATAACAGCCTTTGGTACTCTGTTGGCAACACATTTACATTAGGACTTCTGGTGACTGCCGTTGTAGGCGTACTCGCTTTTGGTTATGCCTACGCACTGACGAGATCGTGCATGCCAATGAAAGGAATGTTTCACATGCTGGGTACAGCTCCTATTTTGGCACCGTCGTTGCTTCCTGCAATCAGTCTTATCTTTTTGTTTGGCAATCAAGGTATCGCTAAAGAGTTGCTCGGTGGTCACTCAGTCTACGGCTTGGTGGGCATCTCGCTAGGTCTGATCTTTTGGACCTTCCCTCATGCCCTGATGATACTTACCACCTCATTGAGAACCTCGGATGCGAGATTGTATGAAGCGGCGCGAGCTTTAAAAACGTCACCGTTCAAGACTTTCTTTGTCGTCACTCTTCCGGCTGCTAAGTACGGCCTGATCAGTACCTTGATTGTCGTGTTCACTCTGGTTGTGTGTGATTTTGGTGTGCCTAAAGTGATCGGCGGAAATTACAACGTTCTGGCGACAGATATTTTCAAGCAAGTCGTCGGGCAGCAAAACTTCTCTATGGGTGCGGTGACCAGTATTTTACTGTTAATGCCTGCCTTGCTCGCGTTTGTCGCTGACCGCTGGGTACAAAAGAAACAAAAAAGCCTATTTGATACTCGCTCTGTCCCTTACCAACCTGAGCCTAATAAAGTCAGAGACGGGATCTGTTTTGCCTATTGTTTGGTGATTTCTGCCGCGGTGATTGTGGTACTTGGGATGGCAGTATATGGCTCATTGGTGACCTTCTGGCCTTGGAATAAGGTACTGACGCTGAACAACTACAACTTTGCTGAAATGAGTACCTATGGTTGGTCTCCATACTTTAACTCGCTCACACTCGCAACATGGACAGCCATTATTGGTACAGCGATTATTTTTGTTGGTGCGTACTGTATTGAGAAAGGGCGGGCGTTTGCACCTGTTCGACAAGCCATGCAAATGCTCAGCGTTGTTCCAATGGCAGTACCGGGAATGGTACTGGGGTTGGGGTATATCTTCTATTTTAATGATGCCAATAACCCACTCAGTGTTTTATATGGCGGCATGGCGTTTCTTGTTATCAACACCGTGGTTCACTATTACACCGTAGGTCATATGACAGCGGTAACCGCGCTTAAGCAAATTCCGAGTGAGATTGAAGCGACAGCGGCTTCAGTCAAGCTACCTCAGTACAAGTTGTTTTTTAAGGTGACGCTACCAGTTTGCGTTCCTGCGACTCTAGATATCGCTACCTATTTGTTTATTAATGCATTAACCACCACTTCTGCGGTAGTATTTATCTACTCTACGGAAACTATCCCTGCTTCTGTGTCAGTATTAAATATGGATGATGCAGGACAGACAGGTGCAGCCGCAGCGATGGCAGTGATGATCATGAGCTCTGCTGCTGTCGCTAAGTTAGCACACATGACGTTAGGCAAATGGTTAGAAAACAAAACGCAAGCATGGCGTAAAAGGTAAGGACAAGGGTGCAGTACGTAAAAATTAAAGATTCGATTGTTGAGCAAATTGAATCAGGCATGTTATCGCCAAGGCAGAAATTGCCAGCAGAAAGGAAGCTTGCAGAGTCGTTTGACACCACACGAGTCACGCTCAGAGAGGCGCTATCCTTGCTTGAAGCAGAAGGGCGAATCTATAGAGAAGACAGACGTGGTTGGTTTATCTCGCCACTGCCACTTAAGTACGATCCGACGCAGACTCTCAACTTTACCAATATGGCGACCGCGCAGCAGCGCACACCAAAGACGGAGTTGATTGCAGCAAAAGGTATTCTTGCCAATAAGCAAGCGGCTAGCTTACTTGGGTTACAGCCATTTTCTAATGTGTATCGAGTAGATAGAGTTCGATACCTAGAAGAGCGCCCAGTGGTGTATGTTACTAACTATATTCGTCCTGAGTTGTTTCCAAATCTTCTCGATTTTGATTTGTCGAAGTCTTTAACTGACATTTATCGCGAACATTATGGTGTTGTTTACGAAAAGATTCGCTACCGCATTAGTACCAGCACATTGCTCGGTGAGACTGCACAAGCATTGCGAGCGACGTCTGGGACACCAGCTATGGTCGTTGAGCGAGTTAACTACAATCAAAACGACGAGTTGATTGACTGCGATATCGAATACTGGCGACATGATGCGATCAGCATTGAGTCCGTCGCTCAGCTTCAACGTTAATCTCACTTCTTTATTTAGGCTTCTGCGTTGTAACCAGAAGCCTTTTATCTATCTAAGTTTAAGGAATGACTATGTCAGTATGGGCGATATGTTTGGTTGTCGTATCGGCATTTCTGCATGCAGGGTGGAACCTTCTAAGCAAAAGTAACAAGTCTTCAGGTACGGCATTTTTCTTATCCAGTAGTGCTGCCGCTTCGGTAGTACTTGCGCCATATGTAATCTGGTATCTCAATTATGTCGGTATCACGAATATTCCAACAACGTTTTGGTGGATGCTACTCGTGAGTGGTGTCGCTCAGTTTATCTATCTGATTGGTTTAGGTAATGCCTATAAGCATGGTGATATCGGCGTAATTTATCCCATTGCGCGTGCACTTCCAGTGCTAATGGTTGGCGTGGGCACCGCCTTACTGGGATACCAGTTAACCACGCTTGTGTGGGTAGGCTTCGTGTTAATCACCTTTGGTTGTCTATTAGTGCCTTTGAGTTCTTTACGAGAGTTACGTTTTAGTGACTACCTTAATGTTGGTGTGTTATGGGCGGTGATTGCTGCCGTAGGAACCACAGGCTACTCCATTTTGGATAAAGAGGCTTTAGGGATTGTTGACCTTGAGCTCTCATCTATTATCTCTAATCTGCATTCAGCGATTTTCTATTTGGGTATCCAGTTCTGGACGATATTCTTAGTCATTGCCATTTATGTCTTAGCAACACGTCAATGGAAGGAGTTTTCTGAGGCTTGGAGCATCAAGAAGCCTTCCGCAATGGCCGGGATTATGATGGCCACCACTTATGGCTTGGTGCTTTACGCGATGACAATGACCGAGAATGTCAGTTATGTTGTGGCGCTAAGGCAGCTAAGTATTGTGTTTGGTATGATTTTCGGTGTGATTTTATTAGGTGAGCGCTTCGCTTTAACCCGAAGTTTAGGCACCTTCTTGATTTTCGTTGGGCTGGTATTGACAGTTATCTGATAGAAAAGGTCCAATTAATGCCAAAAAGTTCACTAAATTTATATGATATTTTCCACTTGTATTATAACGAATCACTCTAAAGTGTTATCTCGGCTTTCTTTCTTTGTTTTCGAATCGAACTAATAAAGTGTTGAGTTAAATATCTTTTTTCTAAGCTGCATATTGTGAACCAATTTAACCCCACTTTTAATGTAAGAAAGCGAATTACACTTATTTCAAATTATTCGAATAACAAGTGCAATTATTTCTAATTCAATCTGGTCTTCTATTACGTACTATTTGGTTACTCGGGCAGCGGAATAAAGCTCGATTTTTAGAACCATTTATTAGGTAAGTAAGTATAAGTAGCTAAGGAGTCAGTTATGATTAAAGTAGTGAGTTTAGCAAGTGTCATGTTGTTTAGTTCAGTGGCTTTGGCTGGTTTAGGTGGTGCATACAACACCGTAATCCAAAGTGAAACCATGAATGGCGATGCAGTGGGTTCAAAAGAAGCAGCATTAGCAGCAGGTAAAACCATGATTATGGATATTAACGACAAATCTCCATATGAGCTAAGTAAAGCTGTGTCTTACTCAAGTAATGACCTTGTTGATGTTAATTCATTCGAGTTGAGAAATTCACACGTAACAGTGAATGAAATTGTTACCAGTGAAGGTGAAATTGCTTTCCAACCTGTAATTAATGTCAGTTACGAATTTAGAGCTCGCGATAGAGACTAATTCTTTTATTTCAGTTTTTGCTAGCAAATAATAAAAAACCCAAGCTCAACGCTTGGGTTTTTACTTTATTTTAGTGTGGCGACGATTAGCTTTCCGCTTCAACCATTTCAGGTTGTTCATCAGCGCGAGCCGCTTCTAGCATCTTACGAATAATCACAGAAGCAACCAGAGCAATCGCTACCATCACAACAGCAAGCACAGTCAGTAGTTGGAAGTAGTCGCCATAAACCGTTTGAACAATTTCTTGCGTGATCTCTTGGCCTTTCTCTAAAGCGATAGAGGTAGAGAATACTGCACCTACGATACCACTTAGTGCCATTGCAACAGAGAATAGTGATACAGAGAAACCTTCGATGTGCTTAGGCGCTACCGAAAGGATAAACGCAACCACAAGGCTACCGACAATAACTTCTGCGAATGCTTGGAAGAAGTGAATCGCTAGGAAGACTTCAGGGCGGATAACCACATCCTCACCAATGTTCATTACTGCCATGGTCAGGATACCAAACGCAATCGCTGTAAAGATAAAGGCAAAACCGATCTTAGTTGCGGTTGAGAAATTGATGCCTTTCTTCTCAAGAGAGGAGAAGGTCATAGCAATAACAGGACCTGCAACAATACACCATAACGGGTTCATTGCCATGGATGCTTCTGGGGCAATTGGGATTAGGTTGAATAGATCACCACGCATTGTGTTGATCGTTACCATGGTCATTGATGTCATCATCTGACCGTAGTAAACGAAGAAACATGTCGTTAGCACTGTCATGATTAGGATGGTACCCATCTTCAGCGCGTCTGACTTGCCTGACTTAAACATCAACGAGATGAAGTACAAGATTGCAGCGGCACCGATGGCGTAAACGATGTTCTGACCAATATCCATGTTAGAGAACATGAAGAATACTAAGCCAACCATTGCAACTGAAACCGTTAGGAATGCCGCCCAGTTTTTAGCGCTGACTGGCTCTTGATCGATCTCAGCGGCTGCGCCAACAAGTTGTTTATTGAAGATAACAAGTACTGCAAATGCGAAGGCCGCCATGACTGCTGATAGTGTGAAGCTTCCGTGGAAACCGATTACCAGCACGAACATTGGGAACAGGTATTGACCTAACAATGCGCCAACGTTGTTGACTGAGTAGTTTACTGGGTAGCCATTCTCGAAGTCCTCTTCTGAAGCAAAGGTGCGTTTGTAAAGACTTGGGTAAGAAGGAGACATTAAGCCACGTGCGTAACTTGCGAGTGCGATACCTGCTAAGCTCATTGGGATATTTGTTGTTGACGCGCCCAATACGAGTAAGGTGTATCCGGTAGCAAATGCACCATAAGCAATGGTGAGTGAGCGGTATGCGCCAAGAAATTTGTCGACAATAAAGCCGCCGGCGATAGCGAAAAGTGGGCCGATGGATGAGAACGCCCCGACAACCATCATGGTGTCTGCTTCGCTATACCCTAGATCTTCTAAGAAGAAACGGGTCAAGATAACCATCACACCATAGAATGATAAGCCAAACATTGCTTGGCAGAACATCATTGATTTATTGAGTTTATTCCACATAATATTCTCTTTTTGTTGATATAACACAGAGTTAACATCTGATTATTTTATCATTTGTGCTATGTTATAAATTGAAACAATTATCGCAGAATTACTTTTCTATGCACGATTTTTTCTCAACTTCGCATAAATTTTTATAATGAGTTTGATCCAAAACGTTTGCGTGGGATATTTTTGGCAAATATTCCGTGCGATAAAGTGCTCTAAAGAGATTTTTAACTTCCAAGAACTGTGCTAGCCTCCTGCATTGCTACGTAAATGTATAAGGAATGTAAGCATGAAGATTTTTAGTAATTTCGATAGTGGCAGCATCGAAGTCGTAAGCATCGAGAACAAAGATCAGATTCAACTCAAGATTCCCAATGACAATCAGTCAGAGTTTTATCAATGGTTTCACTTTCGCCTAGAGACTCAAGCAGAGCAATCTCATACTATTCAATTGCTAGATCTAAAGAACTCGGCCTACCCAGAAGGTTGGAGCGGCTATGACGTTGTCGCATCTTACGACCGTGAAGAGTGGTTCCGTATTCCTGCCGAGTTTGATGGTGATACGTTAACATTCAACGTTATCCCTGAGCGTGGTTCTATCTATTTCGCTTATTTTGCACCTTATACATATGATCGCCATCTTGACTTGCTTCACATGGCGCAGAGCGCTCATCACTGTCAACTTGAAACACTTGGTAGCACGTTAGATGGTAACGATATGAGCCTACTGACATTTGGTGAGCCAGAAGAAGGTAAAAAGAAAATCTGGTTAATCGCTCGCCAGCACCCTGGTGAAACTATGGCGGAGTGGTTTATGGAAGGCTTTATTCAACGCATGTTGGATGAAGACGATACCACGGCTCGTGCACTTCTTGAAAACGCAGTGCTTTATGTTGTGCCAAATATGAACCCAGATGGTGCGATTCGTGGGCATTTGCGCTGCAATGCGATTGGCGTGAACCTAAACCGTGAATGGCAATCTCCATCAATGGAACGCAGCCCGGAAGTCTATTTGGTACGAGAGCGTATGCTGGAAACAGGCGTTGATATGTTCCTAGATATCCATGGCGACGAAGCGATTCCATTCAACTTTGTCGCTGGCTGTGAGGGTATCCCATCATATGATGAGCGTTTAGCAGATCTAGAAACAGCATTTAAGCAAGTGCTTCACACGGTTACACCAGAATTCCAAGATGAGCATGGTTACGATAAAGATGAACCAGGCAAAGCGAACTTGACCGTTGGATCTAACTGGGTGGGTGAACAATTTAAGTGTTTGTCTTACACCGTTGAGATGCCATTTAAGGATAATAATGATTACCCAGACCCGCTTTACGGTTGGTCACCAGAGCGTAGCGTTAAGTTTGGTCACGATATACTGACGGCAACCTTTGCTATGGTCGATAAGATTTAATTCATTCAAATTAGCTCAAAAGACCTTAGGATAAAGGCGCGGTGAATTCCGCGCCTTTTGCGTTAGTAAAGCTAACGCTCAGCGTAACAAATCCTCGCTGTGCGTCCGGATCAAGGCGCGATACATTTTCTTCAGAGACAAAATGAAGGAAATGAACATGTCATCTCATCTATCTTATTGGTTCAAACAAGCGCTAGAAATGGAGCAGCCGCTCGATACTCAAACTATCACTACGGACATTTCAGCCGATGTGGCGATCGTTGGAGGAGGTTACACAGGGCTTTGGACTGCTATTATGCTCAAACAGCAACAACCTGAGCTTGATATCGTAGTCATAGATAAAGGGTTATGTGGCAGTGGTGCTTCTGGTGCCAATGGTGGCTGTATGTTGACTTGGTCAACCAAATACCCAACGCTCAAACGTCTATTCGGCGAAGATCAGGCGCGATGGCTGGTGGAGGAGTCTGAGCAGGCCGTGTATGACATTGAGAAGTTCTGCCTTGAGCACAATATAGACGCGCATCTCTATCGCAGCGGTACTTACTATACCGCGACTAATTCAGCACAGCAGGGGCAGATGAAGCCTGTCGTTGAGCAATTGGATCAACTCGCTTGCAACAGTTGGAATGTCTGTTCAGAACAAGAACTGCGTTCATCATCTGGCTCGAAGCAACACCTTGAAGGATATTTCTCTCCCGCTGCTGGCAGTGTGCAACCGGCCTTGCTCGTGCGAGGTTTGCGTCGGGTGGCGATTGAGCTTGGAATCAAGGTATACGAAAACAGTGCGATGGAGAAGGTTGATTTCGGTGAGCCTGCGGTTGTGCATACCCCGCAAGGAAAGATCTACGCAGATAAGGTCGTGTTGGGCTTAAATGCTTGGATGGTGGAGCATTTTAAGCAATTCAAGCGCAGTATTGTTGTCGTCTCATCAGATATGGTTATCACCGATCCGATTGAAAAGCAGCTAAAACAAAGCGGATTGAAAAAGGGGGCTGCTGTCGTCGATTCAAGGATCTTTGTTCATTATTACCGAGATACCCGAGACGGGCGTTTAATGCTAGGGAAAGGGGGCAATCAGTTCTCGTTTGCTAATCGCGTTGACCCTATGTTTAACAAGCAAAGCCAATATGTCGATTTGCTCTCGCGCTCTTTTGCTAATCTTTTTCCAGAGCTTAACCAGTCTAAATTTGCCTACAGTTGGACAGGAGGCTCTGATCGATCTGTGACAGGCTTACCTTTCTTTGGCAACTTAGACGGACAGAAGAACATATTCTATGGCTTCGGCTACTCCGGCAATGGGGTTACTCAGACCCGAGTGGGTGCCAAGATTCTTACCTCTCTGGTGTTAGAACGAAAAGATGTTTGGTCACAATGTGGTTTAGCACAAGGTCCATTAGGTCACTTTCCGCCAGAGCCGATCCGTTGGTTGGGAGCAATGGTGGTGAGAAATGCGGTGCGCAGGAAAGAAGACGCCGAAGACAGGGAAGAGAAACCAAAGCTGTTAGATAAATGGTTAGCTAAGTTTGCTGGAGCAGCAGGTAAAGCAGACAAGGTGACTTAACGCTACTGTCATATTTTGTTGGCAAGATGGGCGCTTGTCTAATTAAAGCGCTCATCAATGCCTCTTGCTCTATGTCTCATAACGCTCCCACACAACACTCGCATCGATTTTTACCGCCACTTAATGCATTGAAGGCGTTTGAGTCTGCCGCGAGGCTGCAAAGCCTGACCAAGGCCTCTGAAGAATTGAATGTCACTCGCGCTGCGGTGAGCCAACAGGTGAAACAGCTTGAACACTACTTAGAGGCAACCTTGTTCGAACGCAGTGGCTCTAAGCTGACACTCACAGATGATGCGCAATATTATCTGCCTCTTCTAACACAGATGTTTGACTCACTGTCGGTTGGAACAGAGCAGCTCTTTGAGCGTAAGGGACGGAACTTACTCACACTCAATGTTGCTCAAAGCTTCTGTCATCAGTGGCTTATTCCAAGGGTATCGGAGTTTAAGCGTCTTAACCCAAATCTCGAGATCAAGATTGCCACTACATCCAATCCTTACCCAAATACAAGTCAAACTGCTGATATTGAAATCATCAACGGCATGTTACCAAAAGAGAGCCAGCTTACAGAGCGGCTCACTGATGAGCATTGGGTTCTAGTCGCTTCTCCGAGTTACTTAAAGCAACACGGCATGATGGAGTTAACTGATATTGCTGAGGCTGAAAAGATCTCAACCTCGGGGTATAGAGAAAATTGGACCTACTGGTTTAATCAAGTCGGTTATTGCGATGACTGGGTGAAACCAAAGCTCCATTTTGACCACTCGCTTCTCGCTGTGGAAGCTGCGGTTTGCGGCTTGGGTATTTTGTTGGTCAAAGATGTGTTAGTCGAAGATCAACTAAAGCAGGGCGAGCTGATAAAAGTTGGAGAGTGGAAGGTCCCTTGTGAAACGAGCCACTATATTCTGTGCCATAACCCATCTAACTCAATGGCTGTCGAGTTTTTCGATTGGTTAAGGCACAGTTATAATTAGTAGCTTACGCCGCTTACTCGCAAGGTGGAGCCATATGGATAACCGCTAGGCCTCCTAAAGAAGTTTCGCGATACTTCTTATTCATGTCTTTACCGGTTTGATACATGGTCGCGATGACTTTATCGAGCGAGATAAGACACTTACTGGTACGTTTAAGCGCCATTCGTGAAGCATTGATCGCTTTCATCGCACCCATTGCATTACGCTCGATACAAGGAACTTGAACTAGACCGCCGATTGGATCACACGTCATGCCAAGAGAATGCTCCATCGCAATTTCTGCTGCAATACAGATTTGCTCGTTGCTACCACCACGAAGCGCGGTTAAGCCTGCTGCTGCCATTGATGATGAGACACCTACTTCACCCTGACAGCCAACCTCTGCACCAGAGATTGAAGCATTGGTTTTGTACAAAATGCCAATTGCACCCGCGACAGCAAGGAAGTCTTTAAGCTGTTTTGTATCAAGTTCTTTGATAAAGCGGTGGTAATACATGAGCACCGCAGGAATAACGCCGGCTGCACCGTTGGTCGGAGAGGTCACCACTTGTCCACCGGCAGCGTTCTCTTCGCTGACAGCGAAAGCAAACAGGTTGATCCAATCCATGATTTCCATTGGATCGTTTTCAACCGCAGCATTCGCTTCCAACTTTTTAAGTAAGTTAGGTGCGCGCCTTGTGACGTTAAGACCACCTTCTAAGATGCCCTCGGTCTCGAAGCCACGCTGCATACACAAAGACATCACTTTCCAGATTTGTTCTGCCTTTCGTGTGATTTCATCTTCATTAAAAAAGTTTACTTCATTTTTTAGAATCATACCGCCGAGGCTAAGGCCGTTTGTTTCGGCCATTTCTAGCATCTCGTCTGCGCTTGTAAATGGAAATGGAACATCGACGCTGTTGGCGTTACCACCTTCTTCGAGCTCTTTGGCTGTAGCAATAAATCCACCGCCAATAGAGTAGTAGGTTTCAAAAGCTAACTGATTGCCGAGTGAGTCATAGGCAGTAATCGTCATGCCATTTTCATGCAGAGGAAGGTTATCACTATGGAATAAGATGTCGCTGTCATAGCTAAAATCGATGGTGTGAGCACCCGCAAGGATCAGATGACCTTCCTGTATAGTGGTGGCAAGTGCTTGTTTGGCACTGGCCATTTTAATTGTGTCGGGCTTGTTGCCTAGTAATCCTAAGATCACGGCTCTGTCCGTGTGGTGTCCTTTGCCTGTCAGTGACAGAGAACCATAAAGATCGACTTGGACACGGCTGACTTTGGTTATGGATGAAGCGAGAAGGCGCGTAAAATGATAACCTGCGAGCATCGGCCCGTTGGTATGAGAGCTTGAAGGCCCAACCCCCACTTTGAAAATATCAAATATCGACAGCATATACTTTACTTCCTGTTGTAGTGGCCTGTGTTTCAGGCTCTTTTATTTACAAGTATGGCACGCAAGTGGAGATAACGTCTTGCATGCGGGATGTTAACAAAATATTAACCTCTGATAAGCTAGCGACAAAGTGAATGCTTGTACAGTTTATGTGTAACTCAGTAGGAATAATTGAGACATGGATAAATAATGAACATTATTAATGTGGTGCTCGTCCTAGGTAAGCGCTTGTTCAACAATACGCTAACGCTTGAGGGCAGAACAAGGGTCGAAGCATTAACGACAGCCATCCAAAGCCTTCAGCTTGAGCAGAGCGCGATTATATTCTGTGGTGGGGCGACGGATGGGCAAACGCAAACCGAAGCTCGGGCTATGTTTGATTACTTTAAGCTTTGTTATGAGGGTGAACTGCCTCCGAACATTATTCTTGAAGACACATCCACCAACACTATCGAGAACATCCAAAATGCCGCAGATAAATTGATAGCAAGTCAGTTATGTAGGAGTGGGCAGGAAGTGAATGTCCAGTTTGTCTCGAATGATTATCATCTGAAAAGGATATTCGAAATACAAACCTTGATGGATGAGCAGGGTTTACTTCGTACGTTGAAAAGTCGCTGCGCAGAGAGTGGCTTGAAACTCAATATTCCTATGTCTTTAGAAGCACATGTTTGTGTGCCTTATCCCCACATCACCCCATTGGGTCAAATATTCTTGCGGCTAGATGAGCTCACGACTTATCGGGTCTATTTAGAGGGTGTGAAGAGCGGAACTTTTACCAGACCATTGGAGCAAGTCAGGCAACAGCCTTATCAAATCGCGATGGCGGCAATTCAAGAGCTTAAACAACTTTTATCTGAGCACAGTGACTTGAAAACCTTAGCACTGATCGAAAATGCAGTGGAGAAAACAAGTCCTTCAGCAACACCAATGGAAGTGGTAGAACAGCTACGAATATTGGACCAGTGCTTAACTAGCCTCAATCGACAATACGATCCAGAGCGGCAAGGTATGTCAAAGCTCTGAGGCGCTATGGATTACGAGGAAAGAGGGCGACAGAATGTCTCTCTTTCCCCGCTGAGCCAGTCTATTGCTCTTTATGGTTTTGGCGGTAGTAATCCCACTCTTCAACGCGTTCGCCATTTGGTAGTTGGCAGTATGTGACACGTTCTTCATTCTCGGTCACTGTCTCAAGTTCACCACCTTGCTGCACACAATACACTGCGGCTGGATTAGCCATTGAAGTGTATTCTTTTACTTCATATTCATCAGGCTCATTGGCACAACCTGCTAGAACGGCAACACTGGCAGCAACTAGAGCAAAACACGTTTTCTTCATAATAAAACCTATATTGAATCAATTAGTAGCATATCGAGTATAGAGCAAGGAACGAAAAACTCTGTCTAGAGTTTGTTAAAAGGTTAGTGATGTCTAAAATTAAAAGGAGTTATACAACAAAGCTATAGGTAGCAGCCTAGTACGTTCGTATTACGTATCCTTTAATAAAAAGACGAAGCATAGGAAGTGCCAGATGTCGGAGCAAAAATATCGACTTGTTACGCGAAGCGACTTTGATGGTCTAGTGTGTGCAGTACTGTTAAAGCAATTGGATCTTATCGACGACATTAAGTTCGTTCACCCAAAAGACATGCAAGATGGGGTCATTGAGATAACCTCCAATGATATTGTAACTAACTTGCCTTATGTGAAGCAGGCGCATCTTGTATTTGATCACCACCTATCGGAATTATTGCGCAATCCAGAAAGGTATGAAAATCATATTATCGACCCAGATGCCCCTTCTGCGGCTAGGGTGGTTTGGGAGCACTATGGGGGGAGAGAGTTTTTTCCAGCCGAATGGGAAGATATGATGGAGGCGGTCGATAAGGGTGACTCGGCTCAGTTTAATCGAGATGAAGTTCTGGATTCGACGGGTTGGAATCTATTGAATTTCCTGATGGATGCGCGAACTGGCCTTGGCCGCTTTCGAGAGTTTCGCATTTCCAATTATGCGTTGATGATGGATTTGATTGAGTACTGTAAGAGCCATACGATTGAAGAGCTACTCGATCTTCCTGATGTCAAAGAGCGTATCGAGTTATACCGTGAGCACGAAAACCTGTTTAAAGAACAGATTCAACGTTGTGCGACGGTGTATGACAATCTTATCTTTCTCGATTTAACAGGCGAAGAGGTCATCTACGCGGGTAATCGATTTATCATCTATGCGCTTTACCCTCAATGTAATATCTCTATCCATAAAATGTGGGGTTTTCAAAAGCAAAACACGGTGTTTGCTACCGGGAAGTCTATTTTTGATCGCAGCTCTAAAACGAATGTGGGTGAGTTGATGCTCAAGTACGGTGGCGGTGGGCATAAGGCCGCAGGTACGTGTCAGATTGATAATGATAAAGCAGAGGCTGTCCAACAAGAACTAATCAGTGCAATCACTAGCGATGGTTAAAACTAAAAGGCCCTTGCACTGTGTGCTAAGGGCCTTTTTATCAATCTCTTTAGCCTATATAGGCATCACGCGATTTCTTCCTAGTTCTTTTGCTTCATAAAGAAGCTTATCAGCTCGCTCGATGAGAGACTCGGCAGATTCACCCGGTTGCAGCTCAGCAACCCCCATTGAAATAGTAATGTTTCCAACCTGTTGTGCGGTGCGGCGATCTTTGATTGAGAGCTTCTCTACTGCTCGTCGCAAGCTCTCACCAAACTGGCGGGCAATACGTAGCGTTTTGTTTGGCACAATCAGTGCAAACTCTTCGCCACCAAATCGATAAGCTTGTATCCCGTCACGGCAACTTAATTGAAGCCTGCGCGCAATGCCTTTTATCACCGTATCACCAAACAAATGACCGTAGGTATCGTTAAACGACTTGAAGTGGTCAATGTCAGCAAGAATCAAACACATTTTCTGCTCAGAGCGGGTTAATGTACTGATATCGTTATCGAATGCTCGGCGATTGTACAAGCTCGTGAGTGCATCAAACAGTGCGTCTTGTTGTACTTCAGCGAGTTGAGTCTTAAGTAGGTTGATCTCTTTGGTTGCCGTTTCTAGCTGATTATTGAGAAAGCGAGTTGAATGCCTGATCTCTCTGGATTCAGCGACAAGTTGACGTACGACAGTCATCACTTCGTCCATCGAAACAGCCTCGCCCTCGACACGTTCTAGATTGTCAAAGCTCTTGTCGATAAGCTTAGAGAATTGAGATGTGTCTGTCAGAGTGTCCGTCATAGAGCTAGCTACTTCATTGACCAATATTTCTATATTGGAGCGTAGCTCCATCATATCGGTCTCAGAACGGCTCGCGACATAGTTGTTGTAGAGTTGTTCGCCGGCAGCAGGTGGGCAGACACCATAATTTTCCACGACACTATCTAACTCACGGTTGAGCTGAGGAATCGCGTTATCCACGTAGGTGTACCACAAAGCGTAGTTAGCCGGTGTGGCGGCTACGTGGTTTTTCATCATTAGCGGGACAGCTTTTTTAAGGTTAGCCGTCGATTTCTTGAAGTCGTCGTCTGTCATTTCTTAGGAATATTCTTTTCTCGACACCCTGTACATTAAGAGTAGCGGATTTCTAATCTAGATGTTTGTCCAGTATCACTTTAGAGTGAGTTATTCATTATTAGTATGAACTTTATCATAATTATATGCTGACATTTGTAAGTGAAACATTCAATCAGCTTTAAGCAGGTGCGACAACATAAAAGTTGATGTTAATCAGACACCTTCAGGCATTTCTTCTCGAACATTTCCCGATTCTAGCTTGCCGGCTCCACGTAGCATAGCTTGGATCAAATCACCCGCATTAAATTTTTCTAGTGCTTCATGGGCACCTACTTGTTGTGCCCGGTCAACACAGATCTCACTTGAAAGAGAAGTATGAAGAATCACATAACTATTTTTGAGCTCAGGATCGTTTTGAGTCTCGAACGCGAGCTCATAGCCGTCTAAGCCTGGCATTTCGATGTCACTAACGAGTAGATCAACGGGACGGTTAGCTGATGCTTCACTGCGCATCAGATCAAGCGCATCTAAACCATTATTGCATATCTGATACGAGATATTGATGCTGTCTAGGGCATCCGAAAGTTGCTTACGGGCGATAGAAGAGTCATCCACCAGTAAGATATTCAGCGCTTTAAGTCTTTCGCGCTCAATATCGGTAAGCATTGGAATGTTAGTTGATTCATACTGCGGATAAATTTTTGATAGCAGCAACTCGACATCCAACATCTGAACGATTTGCTCTTCAAAGCGAGTAATACCGGTAACGAACACGTTTGAACCCGCACTTTTAGGCGCGGATTCGATCGACTTCCAATCACACTCGATGATCTTTTCAATTGAGCGCACCATAAAAGCAACCACAGTACGTAAGCAGTCTGTAACGATTAGATAGCACGAGTCGTACTCTTCAGGCTGAATTGGACGAAAACCAATCGCAGCAGGCATATTAATTACTGGGATGGTTTTATCGCGAATTGTGACGGTCCCAATCACATGGTGGTGTGAGTAGGGGATTTGTGTCGTCGGTTGAAATGGCACAATTTCTCTAACTTTTAGAGTACCAATGGCGAACAACTGATTACTGCTGGTCAAAGTAAACATCAGCATGCCTTGCGACTGATTTGCTTTACTAACTGGTTTTGCCATGGGTTTCTCGTTTGTGCGACTATTTTTATAAATGGTAACGGATTTACCCCGATGATCAATGGATGCAAATCAAATTTGTTTCTAAACGCCGATAAGATAGTCATTCGTCATTTACTAAGTTAAAGGCTTGGGTGAAGATCTCACTTTAATCGGGTACAATTCGCGCAAACTCAGTCATTTTTAGAGGCACCAACATGGCTAATACAGCAGCCGCTCTGCACATTCTGGTAAAGCATAAAGAGCAAGCGGAAGATATTATCAAGCAGCTTAAGAAAGGCGCTAAATTTCAAACTCTCGCCAAGAAGTACTCAACGTGCCCATCGGGCAAAAAGGGTGGTGACTTAGGTGAGTTTCGCAAAGGTCAGATGGTTCCACAGTTCGACAAAGTTTGCTTCTCTGGCGAAACACTGGTTCCTCATCTAGTGAAAACTAAATTCGGTTGGCATGTGGTGAAAGTGCTTTATCGTACCTAATCAGTTTGTGCTGATTTAGAGATTGAAAAATGGCCAAGGTATTTACCTTGGCCATTTTGTTTGCGCTTAGTTAGCTTTTGGAGTGAATGCTTGAGTGCTGCGGTCTTGCTCGGCAACAGCTTCAATCTTCTTACCGTTTGCTGCTAGGTCACGGACGTAGTCAATAAAGGTCTCTGTGTAGAGCTTTAATGTGTTTTCGTATTTCGACTTATCAGCCGAGACTTCACCAAAGGCAATGTAGCCATCTTTACCACCTGCGATGTAATCATTGGTCACGACAATCAGCTCTCTGTCATTGCTCAATTTAGACCAACTGCCATCGCCTTTAGCTTTGACCTCTACATTGTGAACGCGCTGCCCTTCTGGTCGGTTAAAGTCGACGTCATATCGAATACCGGCAGCGTAAGGGTAAGCACCATCTGAGCCTTTAGCGCTGTTATCAACATACTCTGCGTAAGCTTTGTCTACGGCTTGGTTAAGTACCTTCTTAACTTCCGCTCCCGTCATTTGTAGGTTCACCATGGTGTTGCTAAATGGCAGCACTTTTGTGGCTCCCGCTACGGTGAACTTACCTTGAGGAATGTTTGCACGTGCGCCACCGCCGTTTTGAATCGCAACATCGGCGCGTTTGGTTTGGGCTAAGAACGCTTGCGCGACAAGGTCGGCCACTTGAGATCCGTGTAGGTTAGTGTGTGTATCACAGCCGTCTGCGCCATTGTGTTTTTGCTGACCAGGAACACGCTCGTAACACAGTAGCTCAGAAGATTGTGCAATCTCTTGATCCTTCATTACATCAAGCTTTTGTGTAAACGTGGATAAGGTTTGTTGTGTTGCAGCGTCTGGTTTAACTTGAATAAGGTTAGGTTGTGCTTCTACATCAGCCAACACTGCGGCCAATTCAGCTCCTTCAAGTGTCTGCTTTTTACCATTTTCGTCTTTGCGTTTGAACTCGGAACCAATCAGTAGATGTGGCGTGCCGTTACAAGCTGCTACCTTGCCTTTGCCATCAAATGAAACCGATAGCTCGCCAAGAATTTGTGAATATTGCCAAGCTTGAGCGACACATACTTGATCGCCATCTTTGTTCTTCATTAGTGTTGGGTAAGCCCCTTCACTCTTTAAGCCGACAGCAGCGAAATCGCCCAATAGAGTATGTGAGTCACCGCCGATGATAACGTCTACATCAGTAAGAGCCTCAGCAAGCTGAAGGTCGTTCGAGTATTGGTAGTGGGTCAATAAAACGATATTCGACACCCCTTTAGCAACCAATTCATCGATGTATTTTTGCGCCGTTTCAACTTCGTTTAAGAACTGTGTAGTTTCGTCTGGGTTTGATGAGTTCATGGTCTTGTCTGCAATATCAATACCGACGATACCAATCTGATGCTCACCATATTGTTTTACCGTGTATGGCTTAAAGTAGTCGTTGGCAGAGTTCATTGCGAGAGGAGAGACGCCTTGCTTAGGAATCACGTTAGCTGCGAGCACTTCTGTCTCTTTTGAGCACTCACCTTCATTCATCCAATCTAAGAACTGTGCTAACCCTGCATCACTATCATCAAATTCATGATTACCAAGTGCAAAAGCATCAAAGCAAGCGTGATTCATCATCGCCGCATCCGCTTCACCTTTAAATAGCGCGTAGTAAAGCGTGCCAGAGATAGCGTCACCAGCATGAAGCTTTAATACGTTCTCGTTTGCTTCTGTACGCTGATTTAGCGCGGTGATCAGTGCCGGAAATCCACCCACTTCAGTGTAAGTCGATTGACCCGCAAGTTTGAGTTTCTGTGTGGAAGGTTCTAAATGAGAGTGATGATCGTTGATATGTAAAATCGTTAGGTCGAATGGCGTTTCATTCGAAGTTTGTGTTGTACACCCTGAAGCAACCACTGCTGACAGGAAGGCTAGTGCCAATGGGCTATATTTCATTGTTCGTCCCTATAAATGAGTGCATGAGAAGAAAACTTGATCTTCGGCTTACGATTATAGGATTTATATGAAATACATCTTATCTTGCATGTAATAATGCGAATGATATCGTTTGGTAATGTTATAACGTATCAATAATCGTGATATTCATCATTATTCGACTTTATAGCTTGTACTACTGACTAGCAAAATAGGCGGCAATATCTTTAAGATCTTGGTCATTGAGGCGAGAAAGTTGCGCTTTCATCATATCTGCTAACGCGCCTGAGCGATGTCCATCTTGATAATCTTTCATGGATTGATACAGATATTGGGCATTTTGGCCTTTTAGATGCGGATAAGCAGGGTTGGGTGCAATGCCATCAGAACCATGGCAAAACACGCAACTTGGTGCTTTGACTTTTCCAAGTTCAGGATTGCCGAAATCGTTGTTTGCTAATGCGACAGAAGGGAGAGCTAATAGCAGCAGAAGGGTGCGTTTCATAGATACATCTCGAACAATATGACTACGCAAAAGAATAAAGCTTCCCCTAGGGGGAAGCTCAAGTGAGATTATTTGATGTATTGCGCAAGTTTACTCAGTAATAGGTCGATATCAGCGCTTGAAACGTCTTTGTGAGTCACGAAACGAATCGGGTTACCCGGTGACACAGTGATTCCATCCTCAGCTAACTGTTCCGCAATCTTGTTGATTTGGATACTGTCATCCAATTTAGCAAAGACGATATTAGTTTGAACGAAATCAGGGTTCACATGGAATCCGTCTAATTCGCTTAGTCCTAGTGCTAACTTCTTCGCATTTTGATGGTCAACATTCAGTTGCGTGACTTGTTCAGTCAATGCCAGTTTACCTGCTGATGCCAAAATGCCAGCTTGGCGCATACCGCCACCTACCATTTTACGTAGCCTGCGAGCTTTGGCGATAAAGGTTTTGCTACCAAGAAGGAGAGAGCCGATAGGCGCACACAAGCCTTTTGATAAACAAATCGTCATCGAATCGAAGTGCTGAGCAATCTCTTTGACGTCCACATCAAGCGCGACGGCGGCGTTGTAAACGCGAGCGCCATCTAGGTGAAGTGACAAGTTATGTTGATTGACGAATTCTCTTGCTTCTGCCAAGTAGGAGAGTGGTAGCACCTTGCCGTTAATGGTGTTTTCTAAGCTTAATAACTTAGTGCGGGCAAAGTGTGAATCGTCAGGCTTAATAGCGGCTTTGAGTTTCGTAAAATCTAACGTGCCATCTGGGTTGTTTTCGATCGGTTGAGGCTGGATAGAACCTAACACCGCAGCGCCTCCAGCTTCGTACTTATAGTTGTGGGCTTGTTGACCACATAGATATTCATCGCCGCGTTCACAGTGAGCCATAAGACCGAGTAAGTTGGCTTGAGTGCCAGAAGTCGTAAAGAGCGCCGCTTCAAACCCGTGTCGCTCAGCTGCCCATTGCTCTAGTTCGTTTACGGTTGGGTCGTCACCATACACATCATCGCCTACAAGTGCTTCGGCCATTGCTTTGCGCATTGCCTCGGTAGGCTTAGTTACCGTATCTGAACGAAAATCCATAATCTTGTCTCCTATATATATCCACACAGCTTTGCTTTGCTTAAACACGCGATAGTTTTCGCATCGGTGATCTCACCATCAATGATTTTTTGTTCGAGTTGTTCTACTGATAATGAGAGTACGTCGATGACTTCATCTTCATCGCATTGGTAACGTTTGGTTTGGGTTAACTGTTTTGCAACGAACAGATATTGGATTTCGTCACAAAAACCCGCAAGAGGCGTTACTTGTCCTAGAGATACCATGCTTTTAGCACTGTAACCAGTCTCTTCTTCAAGCTCTCGGTGCGCGCAGGACTCAATCGGCTCGTCTGATTCCAACGTTCCCGCAGGTAATTCCAATAACCACTTCTTAAGAGAAGGGCGGTATTGATTGATAACAATGATGTGACCATTTTCATCAATAGGTAAAATCACCGCTGCACCAGGGTGAGATATCGTCGTATGCGCGATTTTTTTACCGTTAGGTAGGAGGATTGATTCTTCGATGAGAGAGATGCGTTTCCATGAATGGATCGTCTTAGTTGTGTTTTCCATTTGATTCTTATTGTTAGTCCTAGCTTAAGACAGGAGTTACCTTACAGCCTCATTCCCCGTAGATAAAGCGCATTCTCGTCGATACCTCACAAAATCCCATACGCTATAGGTGATAGAACTCTCAAAAGTGCAAACATTGTTTTCAACGAGTTACGCAAAAACTGCATCTGATATAAAGATTTGTCCAAACTTCAAATTACACTTGTAACAGAGTGATAACAAATGTATAAAATTATACATACATGCCATCAGGTTAACCTTAGGAGAGCGCGAAATGATTAGCCCAAATCGAGTGTCTCACTCACAAAAAGCGTTGCTCTCAGAACGAATCAATAAATTGGCGCAAGCCTTATCTGACGGTGTCTATGAGCGCGAAGAAACCATCAAACTTTGTTTACTCGCTGCTTTGGCGGGTGAAAGTGTTTTCTTATTAGGTCCTCCGGGGATCGCAAAAAGTCTTATTGCAAAGCGTCTTATCCAAGCTTTTGATAACTCCTCTTACTTTGAATACTTAATGACCCGCTTCTCTACACCAGAAGAAGTGTTTGGTCCGCTTAGTATTCAAGAACTCAAAGATAATGGTCGCTATGTACGTTTAACAGAGGGCTACTTGCCAACGGCGCAAGTGGTTTTTCTTGACGAGATCTGGAAAGCAGGTCCGGCAATTCTTAATACGCTGTTAACGGTTGTTAACGAAAAGACGTTTAAAAACGGTAGCGATATTGAACGTGTACCAATGAGGCTGTTGGTCTCTGCATCTAACGAGTTGCCAGATGAAGATAGTGGTCTAGAAGCCTTATATGACCGCATGTTGGTGCGTGTGTTCGTCAACCGAATTCAAAATAAGCAGAACTTCAAATCTATGCTGACGGTGGGTACTGCGCAAGAAGCCAAGATACCAGAAGGCTTGGCGATTACAGATGAAGAGTACCATCAGTGGCAATCTGAAATCGAACAGCTTGAACTGTCTGATGCAGTCTTTGAAAAGTTGTACGAGCTGAAGAGTCTGCTAGAGAGCGCCGCTACGGCAGCCAGCGGTGTCGAAGCTGAAGACAGCGATATGTATGTCTCTGACCGCCGTTGGAAGAAAGCGGTGAAACTGCTTAAAGCGAGCGCCTATTTTAATGGTCGTGATTCCATCAACCCGCTTGATCTTTTGTTACTGCAAGACTGCTTGTGGAACAGTCCAGAGTCACGCGACGTAGTTCGTAGTGTAATTAAGCAGTTTGCTCTCAATCATGCGTTTGATCAGCAAGATGTAGAACAGCAAATCACTCTCTGCCGTGAAGAGTTAAGCGACATTCAGGATGAACTCGAATCTGAACTGAGTGTGATGTTGTCGATGGAGTCCACGACGGGGCTTTTGAAAAAGCAGCAAATCAATAGTTACGACATCTCTGATGCGAAAAGCTACAAGGTCGGCAGTACCTTTGATCTTGTGAAACTTGTCCTGCTGCAAAGCAATATGTCTGTCACTGAATCAGAGAAGGGCGATAGTCGCTGGGTTTACGTTCCTAAGAATGAGTTAGAGCGTGTCATCAAAGAGGGGCATGGTGATGTCTATGGTTACGTTAACCAAAACACCAACATGTGCCGCTTTAGATTCGATGTCGATGCTGCCAACAATCTCGTGATCAAAGATATTGCTAATCGTGGTGTGTTGGTGTCTATCGTGACTGACAAAGGTTTAGACGCGTCACTATTCCAAGAGTGGTTTACCAAATCAGAGCAAGCAATGGCGCAGCTAGAACTTGCTGAGCATCACTTGCGTAAAGTTCGCTCTGATTTCCACGGCGCCTTACCGCACGGCTTCATTGAGCAAGAACTGCCGAGAGCGATGGAAGCGAGCTTGCAGAATCTTCAGCATGTGTTGGAATCGACGAAAACTGAATGTGAACGTACGGTTTTCCGCTTTAAGCACTTAGACGAGTTCTTCTCTTAAGGGGCCAGTATGTTAGGAGCAGACGGTTTAAACTTAGCGCTAGCCATTGCTGAATCAGGAATCATTGATACAGCAGTGAATGACCTAATGGCTCGCTCGCAAGTGATGGCGATGGCAGAAAACCGAGGAGTAAAAACCTCGGTGAAAAACCATCTGCTTAAATGGCGCGGCAGCGTGAAAAAGCGTATCACCAAGGTGTGTGAAACAGAGCGTTTTCAGCAGGAGCTCGCTTTGTATCAAGAGGTGATCCACTGGGATGAAGCGCGATTTTTCGAAGAAATTCCTGAAGTTCTGAGAAAACTAGAATGGCACTCTGCTTTTTACCTACAAGCACGTCGACTGCTAGAAAAGAACAAAGGGTTGAGCAACCCAATGTTCCCGCATTACTTCTGTGACCAATGGTATCAAAGCCTCTCTGACGCGATTCGACAAGCTCAGGTTTCTGAGCTTGAAGCGAACAAAGAAAAGCTTCTTAAAGATCTCTATCAGCGTATGGAAACCATGAAGAGCATGGATAGAGTGACAGAAGAAGGTGACGAAGGCAGTGTTGGCCGCCTTTGGGACATGGCTTCAGCGAAATTGAGTCAATCTGATCTTACTGTTATGAAGCGCCATGCAGAGTTCTTAAAGAAAAACAAAGGGCTGCAAGAGATCAGTGAAAAGCTAGGTCGAATGGCGAGCCAAGTAAACGATCCTGATCTTAATTGCGCTCCTGTTGAAGAGCCGCAAATGGTGGAAGAGAAGGCCGATGAAGCGACCGATGATATTGTCGGCATTCATGAAAGCGACGACCTAAACAAGCTACTACCGAACGAAACCATGTTTTTGGCATACCCTGAACTGGAGGTAGTGTTCTATAAACACCTCGTCGATAAGCGCTTGATGAACTATCGCATGCAGGGCAAATCAAGAACGTTACGTAAGGTTCGTGCGCAGCAGCCTGATAACAAAGACGCAGAGGTTGAAAAGGGACCTTTCATTATCTGTGTCGACGCATCTGGTTCTATGACAGGCTTTCCTGAGCAGTGTGCTAAGGCGATGGCTTACGCGCTAATGCAGATTGCTTTAGCCGAAGACCGTGACTGTTACGTTATGCTGTTCTCAACGGAACAGATTACTTATGAACTGACTAAGCAAGACGGATTGCGCGAAGCGAGTGACTTCTTAAGCTACAACTTCCACGGTGGTACAGACATTGGACCCGTGATCATGAAGTCGATCGACTTAATGTGTGGTGATAAATACAAGAATGCGGATCTAGTGGTGATTTCTGACTTTATTGCACCTAAGCAGTCAGATGAAATGATCGCGAAAGTGGACGAATTAAAAGCGCGTAAAAACCGTTTTCATGCTATTAGCTTGTCTAAGTATGGTAACCCAGAGTTGATGGCCATGTTCGACTATAGCTGGGCGTATCATCCCAACTTAGTTGGGCGACTAATGAAGAAATGGTAAATGTGGAGATACAATAAAGGAGCTCGTTGAGCTCCTTTTTTTGTATTTAGCTTAAATTGCCAATGGCATCTCGTTGGATGGATCTTTTTTTCGGTAAACGCGAATTAAGCCAATTAATGCTAATACCGACATCACTAACATCAGTACCCCAAGTGGCATTTGATCAGGCGCTGGGATTAATGACGCACCTAGCGTCGCTATACCTGCGCCTAGGTTTTGCATTCCTCCTAGTACCGCGCCACCTGTGCCAGCGTGGTAAGGCAGTGGAGACAGTGCACCTGTGGTTGCCGCAGGAAACAAAATACCAGCACCTAAGAAGTAAACGGTCGCACCGCCAATTAAGCTTAGCGCATTAGTATGTCCAAGCAGACCAGGCAGTAAGATGACCAATGACCCTAACATGATCGCCACTAGTCCTACCGTAAGAGCGCTTTTCTCGTTACGTTTGCTGGCAATATAGCTAGATAGGGCGGCACCTACCAAATACCCTGGGATTGGCAGTACAAATAGTAGGCTCACTGTTGTTGCCGGAAGTTGTAAAACCCCGCCGAGTAGGACACCCGCGGCTGCTTCAAAAATCGCAATACCTGAGAAGGTTGCCACCAGGCAGATCAAGTAGCCTTGGAAGCGACGATCTGACAAAACATAACGATAACTGCTAGTGACTTTTTCATAGCGACGTTTTTCACGCGGCAATGTTTCCATAAAGCTGGTCATCATAGTAATGACAACGGCAATACCAAACAGAGCCAAGAACAAGTAGCTAGAGCGCCAGCCAAATGCTTCGGTCAGGTAGCCGCCAAGTACTGGTGCAATCAATGGTGAGAAAATCACACACATGCTGATTAGGCTGTTTATTTTATGCAGCTCTGCGCCTTCAAATAGATCGCGAGTCAATGTACGTGACATTGCGCCTCCGCAACCAATGCCAAGACCTTGGATAAAGCTACCGGCTAGAAACCAGTCATAGCTATGAGCGAACAAAGCAACGATGGTGCCGACAATATAAATCAGCAGGCCAACAACAATGATCGGCTTACGTCCAAGTCTGTCTGAGAGAGGCCCATAGATAAACTGCGAGAATCCGTAAGGGATCAAGTAGCACGCCATCACTGCTTGCAGCGCGGCAGGCGTCACCAAAAACTCACTCGCCATATGGCCAATAGAAGGCACATACATGGTTTGAGTCATTTGACCAACAGCAGTCAAAATTGCGATCAGGAAGGTTAACTTAATCACTTGAGAAGACGCAGACATTTCTACAACACCTAAATTCAAAGCGCAAAAAACACTAACTTTGAGTAAACAAAGCTAATCATTAAAGTAAACAAAGGGAACTATTAGGCGCGAGATATTAGAGTGAGTTGGCGAGTCTGGCAATCGAAAAGTGTGATCTTAAGCAAGATAAAAATTTTGATCATGGATTAGAAAAACTTATCCAAATTTATATGCTATCAAAGCTGCCTTTTATGCAGTCGGCAGCTTAGCTAAACATTTGCGGCATAAGCAAGTATCGGTTTTGGGCAGATCTGACGTATCGCGTTTTTCAATCTCAAAACACCAGCAAGTCGACTTACCTTGGCTGATGTCACATTGAGCAGGCTGATGGCATGAAGGGCAGTTATGCGTGGAGGTTTTACCGCTAAGATTTGCCATTACTTGATCGCGCTCTTGATCAGAAAGATGACGCCAGTTAACAATTTCATCCATGGTGCGATGGCATCCACTACAGATCCCATCGTTATTTTTACAGGCAGCGATACAAGGTGTTTTCAATGTCTGATTCCACTAAAGCTAGGTAAGTGCAGGACTATACCGAGTTAACCGCGCAACATCAAAAATAACCACCTAATGAGATCACTTAGCCCCGGATTTAAATGATGGAGGCTGATACTGAAGCGAGGTGTCTTTTTTCATCAGTATGTTGCTCGCAATTAAACTCCCTACACAAATAAGACTCAGCGCTAGCCAGCTTAATGGCGAAGGGTGCTCATTGAAAACAGGAATCGCAAGCAGAGTTGCAACCGCTGGGGTTGCTGCGCCAAATGCGGCGGTGCGCTCAGCCCCTAAGACTGATATAGCATGAAGGTAAGTAAAAGCAGCGATTAAACCTGCCCCAACGCCTTGCAGCATGATGTGCCCACCTAGCTCTCTCCATGGCCACTCCATAGGACTGTGCAGATATAGATAGCTGTCGAGTACACCCGCAAAAACAAGACCGCAGAGGGCTAACATGGACATAAGAGAGATTAGTCCAGAGGCCGCTAACGGATTTAGGTTCGAGACACGGGCACAAATAGTAAAGGTTGCCCACATTGCACTGCCGATAAGAAACAGCATCTGACCTTGCAGTAAATCCGAGTGAGCGTTACCAACACTTTGCATCAGAAAGGTGACGATGCCGCCAATCACAAGGGCTAATCCAAAAAGTCGGTGAGTACTGAGTGGCTGCTTAAAAAGCAATACTGCTATTCCAGACACAAAAAGCGGAAGTGTACCGGGGATCAGAGCACTGCCATCAGAGACTGGAGCGAATTTCATTCCCGTACCAGCGATCAGGAGGTAAGGTAAGCCGCTACCTATAAACATACCGAGAAGATAGCGTTTAGGTACCGCAAGGATCGCCTCTCTGGCTTTGTAAACGAGGGGGATCAACACGACACAGGGAATGATAAAGCGCGTGAGCGCGATATCTGCTGTGAGCAGTTCTGAGTGCGCTCCACTTCTCAGTGAAAGGAAGAAACCAGACCAAAGTAATAGCGTGGCAATCATTGCCAAATATCCAGAAAGCATATCCATACGTGACCAAAATTTAACTTGTGAACATTATGAGGCGTATCTGGAGGTGAAATCTGGCAATATTCATTACAATATGGAGCTAGATTGGCTGAATCAGTCAATATAAGTGGTTAGTATGCTAGAAAAAGGCGCATAAGTTATGGATCGAATTGATAAGCACATTTTACGTTTGCTTCAACAAGATGCTCGTCAGTCTACGGCGGATATCGCAGATAAGGTCGGTTTGTCCGCTTCACCTTGCGCGCGAAGAATTAAGCGTCTTGAAGAGTCTGGAATCATCGCTAATTATCGTGCAAGCCTGAATAAAGACCTTATTGGTGTGGGCATGACAGTGTTTGTAGAGGTCAGCTTAAACAATCACCAAGCGTCGAGTATTGATGACTTTGAGCAAGCGGTTCAAGAAATGGACGAGGTGATTAGCTGCCATGTCGTTTCTGGAGCTTATGACTACCTTTTAGAAGTGGTAAGTCATGCCTTAGCAGGGTATGAGTCTTTCACTCGTAAGTTGCAGCGTTTAGAAAACGTCAAAGACATACACACCCATTTGGCCATTCGCCAAGTCAAAGGGGGGAGTGAGCTGCCAATCTTTAGCGGAGGTTAGCACGCCCAGATATTTCAATTTCCCGTTGTTCAAATTGCGCCGACATGGAGGGCGTATAGTATGAGACCTTGTCACGCCCTAAACGCTTAGCTTCGTATAAAGCTAGGTCAGCGCGCTTCATCCATTCGCGTGTTTCAGTAAAAGGTTCGGATTCAGCGACGCCAACGCTGATGGTTATCCCCGTAGAGTTAGCATGGACAGTATGCCTGATTTCTTTGGCGATATAGTTCATGATCTCTTCAGTAAGCAGCCGATCCTTACCATGAAAGATAAGAAGAAACTCGTCTCCACCTAAGCGGAAAAGCTTATCAGACGGCCCCATATAGCGATTGAAGGTTTTGACAATCAGCATTAGCACCCTGTCTCCCACATCATGACCATAGCGGTCATTGATATACTTGAATCGATCAACATCCACGATGGCTATGGTGGAGGTGGAGTAGTGTTCAATCGCGTCTTCAAGGGAACTGCTGAGTTCGTGTCGGTTAAATGCGCCAGTCATAGGGTCACGGACGAGCAAGTTGTGCATGTCAGCTTGCAGTTTGCGTACTGCTCCAACGACTACATGAACCAAGATGGCAGTTACGATCAAAGAAATGACGTACCGAGCGGTAATCCCAAAGTCAACATGGAGTGTTGCCGCGTAGCCTGAAGCAATAATGATAATTGCGTTGGAAATGATGGCTTCGCGCTTCGGCAGAAGAAAAATGATACCGATAACGACTGGGTAAAGCCAATACGTCCCCAGTGTACCGAAAATAGCAACGGTTAAGATCGCGGATATGATGAGTAGAGAAAGCGGTAGGTAATAACTAAAAAACGTCTGCTTATTGTAAACAATGGCAGTGACTTCGAGTAACAGAGAAATTTCAAAGGCGAGCAGTACAATACCTAGCATCAACTCGCCAATAATAATGTTCTTAATGCCGAGTGGTACGAACACGAGTAGCGTTATAGTGGCGATAACCTTTAGCAACTGTTTTTGCTGCGTTAAGTCAAGTATCGCCTCGTCATGTTGCTTATGTAATGTATCACTCTTACCCATTACATCCTCTTTGACTGCTAGTTAGAGTTTATTATTGTTGTTCAATAAACGTATGCTCAAAGCAGGATGAAAGCAAATTTCTGGGTGGTTATTCAGGCTTAGTAATACTACCTAACTCAAGGACTGGTGCGACATCAATATCTTCCGCATTCATCATTGAAGAAATACGTTGAACCGAAGAGAGCATAAGCGACTGTTCCCACTCTTCTAAACGCTGGAACTTGGTAATAAAGCTTTGCTGCAGTGGGGTTGGTGCTTCGAGTAACAGCGCTTGACCTTTCTCAGTCAGATGAGCGTGCACTTTACGTTTGTCTTTCACACTACGCACGCGCTGTACAAGACCATTGCGCTCTAAACGATCGAGTATGGTGGTCGCCGTCGCTTGGCTCATATTGGTATGGTCCGAAAGTTGGCGAATCGTCACTTCACCTAGCTCTTTAATCGAACGCATCAGGATAAGTTGTGGGCCAGTAAGGCCAGACTCTTTGCTGAGTTTTTTTGAGTGTAAATCGATCGCTCGAATGATTTGGCGAATCGAGATCAGAACTTCTTCGTGCTTTTCCAATGCGTTTCCTTGGTTAGTCGAGAGTGTGTATAAAAAAGTAGGCGAAAAATACCTGAAAAAATCGACGAAAAAAAGTCTCAATTATCACAATTTTTCATACTGTTTTTGCCCTCTCTTGTTTATGGTTTAGTGTACTTATTTAGTACTCAAACAGTATTGAATTTTGAGTGTAACTCAAATTGATTAATATCCCATCGTTCAGGTCACCATTTTCCTAAATTGTGGCGAAAAAACAGCTTATTACTGGCACAAAACGACAAGAAGCGTACAATATTGGGAGCTGTATCAGATTGCATTGTTACAAAAATCAATTTTAACTCTAATGATTTAAGAGTGATTTGCTGATACACATTAAGGATCAGATGCTAGAGAGGAATGATGACTAAAGGCATAGATAAGTACAGTATCGACAGTACCGACTATACGATCGGACAAGATAATGTACAGAAATGGGGATTCGACGTGCACAATCCAGTGTTTGGATGGAGTGCAGGTCTGATTGCAGTATTTTTAATTGCTGTTCTGGTTATGGATGCAGAGTCTGCTAAAGCGACTCTGGATGGAATTAAGTGGCAGATAATCGGCGGCTTTGACTGGCTGTTTATCTGGTCAGGTAACATCTTCGTTATTTTCTGCTTAGCCTTGATTGTTTCGCCACTAGGTAAGATTCGCCTAGGTGGAACTGACGCAACGGCTGACTACTCTTACCTTTCTTGGCTTTCAATGCTGTTTGCTGCTGGTATGGGTATCGGCTTGATGTTCTGGAGTGTTGCAGAACCAGTAGCTTACTTTACCGGCTGGTATGAAACCCCACTTGGCGTTGAAGCGAATACACCGGAAGCGGCGAAACTCGCGCTAGGTGCGACAATGTACCACTGGGGCCTACACCCATGGGCAATTTATGGTGTTGTGGCGTTATCGTTAGCTTTCTTCGCTTACAATAAAGGTTTACCACTTTCTATTCGTTCAATTTTCTATCCAATTCTGGGCGATCGCGCTTGGGGCTGGGCAGGTCATATTGTTGATATTCTGGCTGTATTGGCTACCTTGTTTGGTTTGGCAACATCGCTAGGTTTAGGCGCTCAACAAGCGGCAAGTGGTATTCACCATGTGTTCGGTATTGAGTCTGGTCTTGGGCTCCAAATCGTCGTTATCACAGTAGTGACTTTGCTTGCGGTCGTTTCAGTACTTCGCGGTATTGATGGCGGTGTAAAGGTTATCAGTAACATCAACATGATCGTTGCTTTCCTACTGCTGATTTTGGTCGCACTTATCGGCTATGCGCTTGTTGTAGGTAATATTGGTACGACACTCATGGCTTACTTGGAAAACCTAGTACCATTAAGTAACCCGCACGGCCGTGAAGATGAAGCTTGGTTCCAAGGCTGGACAGTATTCTACTGGGCTTGGTGGATTTCTTGGTCACCATTCGTGGGTATGTTTATCGCACGTGTATCTAAAGGTCGTACAGTACGTGAATTTATCACGGCAGTATTGCTAGTTCCAACTGCAGTGACACTACTTTGGATGTCGACGTTTGGTGGTATGGCAATTGACCAAGTGATTAACGGTGTGGGTGAGTTAGGTTCTGAAGGCCTTACCGATGTATCACTGGCTATGTTCCAAATGTTCGATGTACTTCCATTTGGTTCGATCCTATCTATCATTGCAGTAATTCTTGTTCTGGTGTTCTTTATCACTTCATCGGATTCAGGTTCGTTAGTGATCGACAGTATTACTGCTGGTGGTAAGGTGGATGCTCCTGTGATTCAGCGTGTATTCTGGGCCTTCATGGAAGGTGCGATTGCGGTAGCTCTATTGTGGATTGGTGGCTCAGAGGCGGTTCAAGCGCTTCAAGCGGGTGCTATTTCAACAGCCTTGCCATTTACCTTCGTATTGCTATTGATGTGTGTCAGCTTGCTAATGGGTATGCGTACCGAGAAGCGATAAGCACAGTTATCAAACTAAAAAGGGACGAATATCGTCCCTTTTTTAATGTGAGCTAGGAGTAGACTAAATCCAGAGTTGGCTGATAGGCATGCTTCTATCGTAGTTATGGGCAATTTGCGCTTGCAGAAGTTCAGCTGTCGCCACCGCATCGGTCAAGGCATGGTGTGGCGTGTAGAGTGGGAGACCATACCGAGAGCGACTTGCTCCAAGTCTTACCGATTCTGGCTTTCTACCTCGTATCTTATTTAAAATGCCCCCACTGGCTTTTTGCTGCAGCTGAGTTTCGATGTGCATGGTATCGACAACTGGAAACTCAATGCCTTCTTTGATGCGTGCATTAAGCGCTTTATCAAAAAACTCACGCTCAATTCGCTGGTAATGAACCACCATGATCTTACCTGCCATTTGGGCAAGTATCTCTTCATAAACGCCAATTAGGTCCGGTGCGTCAAGTACATCGGAGTGGGTAATACCGTGTATGACGACTGACTCTTCAGCTAACTGCTTGCGTGGCTTGACGGTCCAATGCTGCGCTTGATTGATAAAAATGCGATTGAGGTTAAATGGCACAGTACCTATGGTAATGATGTCATCCTCATCCGAATCAAGCCCTGTGGTTTCAAAGTCCATGGCAAGAAAGGTGACTTCTTCAAGCGGAGTCGAAGGAGCGGGCACTCCCGCTTGATAATATTGCTTTAAAGCGTGGTTCTGTGCGACCTCTAACTTACGGCTGAACTTAGTTTGCCAGTCAATAGAGGGTGGAGACATAATTTTATTCAGCATAGCCACCTCACTTAAAGTTGTTGCTCGCTTGGTAACGGAACTTCAAGAAGTTTTGCGCGTTACTTAGGATCTGGAATGCATCTTTTAAATTGCGTCTCTCAAAATCCGACAGGTTTTCCGGCTCAATGTTGTTATCAGGATCAATCTTGTTTTCAACGTCTAGTGCTTGGTGGCGAATCCGCACCATAGAGATAAACTCAAGAGCATCACTTAAATCCCTAGCTTTGCCTTTAGGCAAAATGCCCGCCTCGTGGATATCATCTAATCGCTCAAAAGAGTTCTTAGAGCGAGAGCCAACCGCAAGCGCATGTACACGAATCAAATCCGCCAATGGCGCGGTACCACGACGCTTGAGATTGATGGAGTTCTTATGTTGACCATCTTTTTCCATCACGAAGTCTTTAAAGAAGCCAAGTGGAGGAGTTCTGTTCATCGCATTGCGGGCTAAACAGGCGAGGAAGCGATTGTTTTTACGCGCACGGCGCACAATAAACCCGTTGAGGTGTTCGGCCCATTTCAATCGACCATAAACACCGTCGAGGTCAAAAAATATCGAGGCGTTAAGTAGGGCTTTAGGGTTTGGGTCATCAATCCAATCGGCAAAACACTCTTCCCATTCAGTACGAGTCATGCGCCAATCTGGATTGGTTGCCATAATGTCGCCAGTACAGTAGGTGTAACCGCATTTGTCTAAGCCGTCACAGACAATCTTCGCCAGCTGAGCGAAGTAACTATCGTGTTGCTCTTTGATAAAGGAATTATCAAGAATGATGGCGTTGTCTTGATCGGTGACAAGCAGTTGCTCGTCTCGACCCATCGAGCCCAGTGCAACAAAGCAGTAGGGTACGGGAGGTTCACCGAGCTCTTCTTCTGCAAGCTCGATGATGCGTTGTTTAAAGCTTCGGCCAATCACTGACATTGCACTACCCACCATATGTGAGTTGGCGTCTTCATTTACTAAACGTACAAAACTGTCTTTTACTTGCTCTGAAAGGGTAGAAAGCTCTTCGACTGACTGTTGCTGGAAAATGGTACTGACAAGCAGCAGAGAGTTTTGAGATTCGTAACGGACAATATCCGTAGCTTCGATGATGCCAATCGGCTGCTTATCCTTTAGCACAGGAAGGTGATGAACGTTATAACGCAGCATCGTCAGCATGGCTTCATACACATAAGCGTTATGGTCGAGTGAAATCACCTCTGTGGTCATTACCGTTGATACTTCATCGCTTGGGTCTAGCCCCTGGGCGAGTACACGGGTACACAGATCTCGGTCGGTGATAATACCAACCAGCGGGTTGTTATCGTCTTCGTCGTCTTGAGCAATATCTGGGTCGACGATCAATAGTGAAGAAACATTTTCTTCCGCCATTTTGATTGCCGCGTTCTGAATCGTTTCAGACATTGGAATCGTTGGCGCTTCACTGGTTAGTAGGGTTCTTACTTTGGACGTCGTCAGGTCGTTTTGTTCACTGCTATTAGAGACGGTTTGACGCAAACGCGCGGTATCTTCTACCTCAACGAAATCAGCGAAGGTTTCATGCTCGTCATAGAGTTCTTGGAAGACCGCCTCAGGAATACAGTAGAGCAGAGTATCTTTTATCGCTTTGGCAGGGAAACGCACTTTGTTGTTTGTGAGTAGTCCCATCTGACCAAACAAGGAACCTTCATCAAGACGGTTGTAGAGCTCGCCTTTGCGTCGATAAACTTCAACCACACCACTTCGTACCATATAAAGATCGTGGATTTCATCGCCGAAGTGGATGATAGGCGTATCTTCACGGTAGTAAGAAATCTCAACGTGTTTGGTGACATAGTTGAGTACATCGTCTTCGAGTTCGTCAAAAGGTGGGTGTTGGGATAGGAAATTTTTAATTTCCAATAACTCTGCTTCCATGAAAACATCCGGTCTGTTCGAGTAATGTTTCAATGGTACATGATCTTGTGGTGGACTGCATGACTTGTCGAGATTGCGCTAAAGAAAAGAGGCTAAGTTTTAATCACTTAGCCTCTTCGAGAATTCGTTGGTCAATCGCGGTTAGCTTAAGCCAATAATATTGCCTTCGTCATCGAGATCGAGATTCATAAACGCAGGCCTCTCTGGTAAGCCCGGCATCGTCATTACGTTGCCACACAGCGCGTAGACAAAGCCCGCACCCGCACACAGTCGTAACTCACGGATTGGCACATCGAAGCCAGAAGGCGCACCTTTAATGCTGCCATTGGTGGAAATAGACAGTGGTGTTTTTGCAAGGCAAACCGCTAAGTTGTCGAAGCCATGCTGTTTTAACTCATCAAGTTGTTTTCTTGCTTGGTAACTAAGAGTGATACCACATGCGCCATAACCTGCTTCAGCCACAGCCATTAACTTCTCTTCGGTTGTTTGGCTAAATTGATACAGCGGCTTGAAGTGAGCTGTTTTGTCACATTGAGCAACGACTTTCTTTGCTAGCTCTAGTGTCCCTTCGCCACCTCTAGCGAACCCTTCGCTGATAGCGACTTCGACATCATTTGGTAACGCTTCAATCATAGCTTTTAGCGCTTGAAGTTCTTGGTCACTATCTTGCGGGAAGCGGTTGATCGCAACGACCGCAGGCACACCGTACTTGTTGACGTTGTTAATATGCCATTTTAGGTTTTCGAAGCCTGCAATGAGGGCGCTCTCGTCATTTTCAAATAGCGAATCAGGTATCGTTTGACCTGGTTTTAGATCGTAGTGCCCAGAGTTCGCTTTGAGGCCGCGCAGTGTAGCCACTATCACAGCACAATCGGGTGATTTATCTGACATTTGAGCTTTGATATTACACGCTTTCTCGAACCCCATATCTGAACCAAATCCACCTTCAGTGACGGTGTAATCACACAGTTTTGTCGCGATGTTGTCAGCGATTATCGATGAGTTACCATGAGCAATATTAGCAAACGGGCCTGCGTGGATAAGCGTTGGAACGCCTTCTAAGGTTTGCATCAAGGTTGGCTCAATCGCTTCTTTCATGCTGACGGCCATGGCGCCTGCGACCTGCAAATCTTCCGTGGTGATAGGTTTGCCTTCGATGTTGTAAGCAACAACTATACGGCCAATACGAGCTCGAAGGTCTTTTAAATCAGAAGCGAGAGCAAGAATCGCCATAAGCTCAGAAGCGGCTGAGATATCAAATCCATCTTGGCGTTCGAAGCCATTAATCGTTTTATTGGCTTCATTTTGACCGACAGTAACCATGCGCAATGCTCGGTCATTGTGGTCCATGACACGCTTCCAAACAACGCGCTGAGGGTCGATTTTGAGAGCAGTCAAACCACTGCGCTGTTCAAAGTCTTTATAGCCTTGACGTTGCTCGTGATAGATACGAGCATCTATGGCCGCTGCGGCTAAGTTGTGCGCTGCGGTAACCGCATGAATATCACCTGTAAGGTGCAGGTTTAACTCTTCCATTGGAGCCACCTGAGAGTAACCGCCGCCTGCCGCGCCACCTTTGACTCCAAATACAGGGCCCATTGAAGGTTGGCGTATACATGCCAAGACTGAACGTTTGAGTTTGGCAATGCCCTGAGACAGACCAATCGTCGTCACTGTTTTACCTTCGCCAAGTGGCGTTGGCGTAATCGCGGTAACCAGAATAAGCTTGCCAGTTGAGTTTTCCTGCAGACGTTTGAGACTGTGCAAACTTACTTTAGCCTTGTGTTTTCCTTGGCTATGGAACTCGTTGGCATGCAAACCGGCACGCTCAGCAACTTGAGAAATTGGGTGTAGTTTTGTCTCGCGACAGATCTCAATATCAGACAGCATAAAACCCTCAAAATAGACACATAAAAAGTGAGGCAATCGTTTGCGTGCAAATAATAGCGATTAAATTTGCTTTGTAAAGCTCTGATTGTAGAAGAGTGGATTATACGTGTGTCATGGGCGATGGGCAAAAGAAAGCCCCATGTAAATTACGATGGGGCGTTTTCGTTAGTACCAGTCATCTTC